>CAZDYR010000129.1:0-6864 GCA_964509625.1 uncultured Smithella sp.
TCCTTCCGGTCCGATGGCGGGAAGATCTGCCCACTCCCCGGGCATGTCATAATACAGATGAATATCCGTGTAGAGCGCCTGACCGCCCCGGGTGGCCGACAGCTGGGAAAATTCGTAGACGAGCATCTGCGCGAACTGACGGACTTCCTTGTCGGTCTTGCCGGCAAGGTATGGAGCAAAGGAGATATTGAGTGCGTCCCAGCTGATCGTTCCGGTAAAGTGCCCCTGCAGGATGGCGCTGAAACGCACCATGTGCGCCAGCAGCACTTCCGCGTGTTTGGCGGGTTTGGCGGAATTGATCGCGTGCGGCAGCTTCAATCCGAAAAGCTTCAGGTACTCCAGCGACTGGCACGAGCTGTAGGGCCGGTCGATGTATCCCAGGCCGTGGATGTGCAGATCGCCCACCGTGTGCGCTTCGCCCACATCGATGGAAAAAACGTCATAGAGTGAAAATTCCTTTTTAATGCCTTCGGCAAAGAGCAGATTGGTTCCCTCGGGAGAATGAGGCGTGTTGGCGTTTTCCTTGTTCTGGTGCAAAATGAGCTGACGCACGTCGTAGAGGGGAAATCCCAGGCGGCCGTGCAGACGGCGCTCCTTTTCCAGGCCGCGTTCAATGAGTTTGGCATTCACCAGTTCGCGGACCAGCGATGTCGTCAGCAGGCCGATGCCCGAGGCGACAATCTGCTTTTCAACGTCTTTGGAAATTTCCGCCGCCAGCAGATAATCGATATCCGCTTCGCGCAAAAGCGCGTCGACAATGCGCTGGCGGTTCCACGGCGCGATTTCCTCGCCGGACGTGCGGATGAATAAAGTCAGATCTGTAGTTTCGGATGGGTCAACCATATTACACGTTTGTCGGAATGGATTTCTCGATATGGCCCAGCGCCATTTCCGCCGCCTTCCCGAGTTCTTCATCGTGATCGTGGTTGAGCGCAAACACCCGGAAATGCCGGACACGCGCGGGGATAAAACGGTAAATTTCATTCAGGGGTTCGGGAGACGTGCGCCCGGTCACCGGATTAAAGATGTTGATCCGCTTTTCCGGTTCGGCAATCGGATTGAGCGGGCGCGGGTCCTGCGTGGCCACATCAACCCGAAACGCCAGACGCTTCAGTTTGGCGGGCAGGCATTCCCTGATCCTGACTTCATAGTTTCCGGCGCCGGCAAACACCGTGCCGCGTTGAATCGAATCGACGGAGATCTCCGCGGCAAAAGACATTTTCCATTTCAGCTCGCGGGCGTGTATCTTTTGCCACTCCAGCGCCAGCTTACGCTTGCGCGCGTCCCTGGCGGCGAGCCAGCCCTGGACCGTGCTGTAGAGCGACCACTCGTCGCATGACAGATAGGCGTCCAGATTTTTGAGCGGACTTTCCGGATACATCAGTTTGATCGTATCGGTGAAAATTTCCTTCAAATGCAAATCCAGCGCGCGCGTTGTCCGGTGAAAATACACGTTGCTGTATAAATTCAGGCGCGCGTTGAGAAAGCGCCTGAGCGCCGAAATGCCGGACTGATGAAGAGCCAGCCCGTCTTTTGTAAAAAAAGTGTAATAGCGCAGGCGCGGCATATCGACCATGTCCAGGGAAAAGCCGGTCATGTAGGCGTCTCGCTGGACATAGTCGAGATTATCAACCGTGTAGATACCGGAAAAGAGCTGCCGCAGCCACTGAAGCCAGCGCGGCTGCCTGACCTCCCGGCCGGAACCGGGCATTTTAATCAGATAGGCCACCTGCTCCGGATTCATCTTTTCCCCGCGGGCAAAGACCCCCGAAGGGCCTCGCGTGATATGCGATATCGGCGAGCCCAGTTTCTTAATGATAATCTGCCGGCCGACATCTTCATGAGTCAGGCCCCAGGCGCTCAAATACTGCTCATCAAAGAAATGACCGAAGGGTCCGTGGCCGACATCATGAAGCAGACCGGCTAAGCGCAGCAGTTCTTCGACATAATTCATGGACGGCGTGTCCCTGCAGACGTCCTTGAGGCTGGGATACAGGTGGCGGGCAAATTCTCCCGCGACATGCATGGTTCCCAGGGAATGTTGAAAACGGGTGTGTTCCGCCGCCGGATAAACCCAGCGGGCGCTTTGCAGCTGATAAATGCGTCTGAGCCTCTGCAGCCAGGGAGAATCAATAATATCCTTTTCCGTCTTTTCCGCCAGGTCGCACTCCCGGGGAACGGTGAAAAAAGCGTAGGAATGGATCGGATCGGCAATCAGCGCCATTCCGTCATAAACATGGGAGGGGAAATTATCCTTTTTCATGGCGTTTGTTTACAATATTATAACTGAAATATCAATCTCGCATAAAACCGCTTTACAAGCGATGTCTTCCCGCTCCGGAGACGGTGCCGCAATGCAGTTCGGTCAATGGAGCAGCCCCTCGGGCGGCGCGGCAATCTCGCATATTCAGCGATCTGTGAGATTGCTTCAGCCGCTTTCCTCCTTTGCCATGACCTTGCGGCACAATCTCCCGGTGAAGGGCGCAAAGCGTTTCTCACAAAACGAAAGGGTTACAACTGCCGGGTCAGCCGCGCTCTTGACAAACGCATTGACAGAATTTTTCAATATGGTAACAAAAACAAGTCTATCGAATCTTTCACTCTGGAGTGAGCCTGCATGAAAACTTTTTTCTCTCCCGAATCCATCGCCGTCATCGGAGCCAGCCCCCGGGAAGGAAGCCTGGGCGGCCAGATTATCACCAACCTGCGTTATGGTTTCACGGGCCGGATACATCCTGTTAATCCCAATTATTCAGAGATCCAGACGCTACCCTGCCGCCGCACCGTCGAAGATATTCCCGAACCGGTGGACCTGGCGATTGTCATTGTCCCCGCTCCGGCGGTTCCGGAAGCCATTTTGTCCTGCGGCCGCAAAGGCATCCGGCGGGTCATCATCGAAAGCGCGGGATTTGCCGAAACCGGTGAAGAAGGCCGCGCGCTTCAGGAGCAGTGCCTGACCATCGCCCGCACTCACGGCATCCGCGTCTGGGGACCCAACTGCATGGGCCTGGTGGACGTCCCGAAAAAATTCTTTTTCACCTTCATGCACCCCAACATCTACAAAGACGGCCTGATCGATGGCCGCATCTCCATGGTGGTCCAGAGCGGCATGCTGTCCGCGGGATTTCTCGCCGATCTCATGAGCGAGCGCGCCGTGGGCATTGCCAAGGCCTGCTCCATCGGCAATAAGATGGACATCGATGAGTGCGACGTCCTGGAATTTCTTCTCGAAGATGACGAAACGGACGCCGTAGCCCTCTACCTGGAATCGATTGTCCGGGGCCGCCGGTTTCTGGAACTGGCGGACCGGGCCAAAAAACCGATTGTCCTGCTCAAAGGCGGAAAGAGCCGGGCCGGAGCAAAAGCGGCGATCTCGCACACATCGAGCCTCGCAGGCGACTCGCGCCTGCAGGACTCTCTTGTGTCGCTCGCGGGCGTGACGATCGCGCGCGATTTTCAGCAGATGATGGAAGTCGCCCGCGCCCTGGCCATGATCGGCCGGACGCCGGCCCGCTGCCGGACGGCCATTCTGACATTCAGCGGCGGCGCGGGAATTTTGTCCTGCGACCTGATCGAGCAGCAGGGGCTCCGTGTTGCCGAACTATCCGAGTCAACAAAAAAAGAACTGGCTTTTGTTTTTCCCGACTGGCTTCCCGCCTCCAACCCCGTGGACATGTTTCCGGCTTTTGCCCTCAAAGGCCCGATTGCCGCTTATGACGGCGCGTTTAACGCCGTAGTCAAAGACCCGAAAGTGGATGTTCTTTTTCTGCACTTCTTTGTCGGCCTCTATCCCAACTACGACCGGCTGAAGCGCTTCAAGGAAGCGGCGGACCGGGAGGGAAAACTTTTAATCCTCTGGGTAATCGGCCGTCGCGACGCGCTCATGAACTTCAAGCGCGAGGCGCAGGAAGCAGCCATTCCGGTGCACGGCGAATTGTTCCGCGCCGCTGAATGCCTGGCGCACGCGTCGCGATACGCGCCGCGCCGGAAAACATCGCGGCTGATCCATTCCCGAAAACCGCCATTATCAGCAAAAGCCGCGGCCATTCTTTCAGACCGGCCCCAACATGTCTGGGATGAATTTGACAGCAAGCGTCTGCTTCATGCCTGCGGCATACCGGTGGTTGAGGAAAAGATCGTGGCGTCTGAGGCGGTGGCCGTTTCAACCTTACGACGGATGGGCTACCCCGTCGTCCTCAAGGGGCTCGTTTGCGGCCAGGTGCACAAAACGGAATCGGGCCTGGTGATCCTGGGCATCGCGTCGGCGGCCGCGCTCAAAAAAGCGTTTGCCGATTTGACCCGCCGCATGAAAGGAAAAGGAAAGATTCTGCTGCAGCGGCAGATGTCCGTCGAGTACGAATTGATTGCCGGCATAACACGTGATGTGCAGTTCGGCGCTTGCGTCATGTTCGGTCTGGGCGGTATTTTTTCCGAACTGCAGAAGGATGTTGTCTTCGCGCCCGCGCCGCTTTCACCGGCCACGGCTAGAGAACTGATCGGGCGCATTTCCGGCAGAAAACTTCTTCAGGGCTTCCGGGGCAGGAAACCGCTGGATACGAAATTGACGGCCTCGATTCTCGTTGCCATAGGCAATCTGGCCGCCGCCTGTCCGGACATCGAACAAATCGACATCAATCCGCTAGTGGTGCATCAGGGTAGGCCCGTCGCGGTGGATGCCACCATTATAAAGAAGGCGATGGGTAATGGGTGATGGGATAGAGGTTCAAGGTTCAAGACTGAAGGCGGATTAGCTCATAGCTCATAGCTCGTGGCTCGTAGTGGATGGTGGAAAAAGAAAAGCCGGGCAGAAATTACTTTCTGCCCGGCTTTGTTTTTACCTAACTGTCTAACAGTCTAGTGCTTCACAGCCTAGAAAGTCAGTGTCAGCTTGTTGATGACCATGAAGTCGTTTTTGACCTCGGGGAACGCGGGGTAACCGTAATACGACGTGGGAAGGCCGATCCCCTTATAGTAGTCACCGGTGAACCAGTAGCCTGCGCCCAGCATGTAGGACAGGTTGTTGGTGATCTTGTAAGTACCGGTCAAGTCAACTTCATAACCGTAATCTCTGCCGGCCCAGGTTCCGGCCGGAGTCTTCACGGCTTTCGCCCAGGAACCGGACAGCATGATGTCCAGTTTGTCCACCGGACGTGCACCGACGCGCAGCTGAGCAAAGTAAGCGTTGCTCATCGGAGCGCCATTGCTGGTGCCGTCGTAGCCGGCGATGCCGCCGACCCAGTAGTTACGATCCGCGTTGAACATGATCAGGCAGGGGTTCCAATCCAAACCGCCGGTCAGGCCGCCTTCTCTCTTATCAGTTGTTTCGGGTTTATCGCCGGACATGTAGGCCACCGTGCCGCCGAAATAGGCAACACCGAAATCAGCCGTACCGTCAAGCCAGCCGCTCCACATATCCAGCTTCTGATTCTGCTGGGGACCGGGTGTTACGCCCACCCACGGAGCGAGAGCCACAGTGGGAGCCGGAATCAGCCACGGGACGCCGTCATAGGAGATTCTGCCCGTCACGTAAGTGACTTCACCCTGCAGGGCCACCGGGCCCAGCTGGACTTTGGCGTAGGGAATCATCGCTACCTGCTGAACTTTGACGCCTGTGTCTAATAATCCCACCGTCGTGCCCAGCGGCGGATAGAAGGCCGCCAATCCAGCCAGAGCTGTATACGCTGAATAGGCGTTTCTGTTCGTGGCGTCACGGATATACTTGGCCAGGAATCCGGCCTCGCCTGCCTTAAAGCTGTATTTCACAAAGGCGGTGTAGAAGTTGGAGTCGCGGTCAACAGCACCGTCCGTCACAGCGCCGTTCCAGGTGCCGTAGCTGCGTTCGCCGTTAGCGTTTTTACCGGTCTGAATACCGAAGACAAGCCCTTTGACCATCGGGAGGGGAAGGATGTAGCCAATCTTGCCCACCGGGTTGGAGTTATCGCCAAACACGGTGCCCCACGCGCCATCGATCTGGTAACCGGCAAGGAAAATACCGATCGGGGAAACATACTGAACATACGCCAGGTCGAAAGCGATGTTTTCGTTTTCAGCTCTGGTGCCGGCGGAAAGGACATCTTCCGGAGCATTGACCAAACCACTTACTAAGCCGTAACGTGTGGGATTGGTGGCGTAGGTGGCCGTCGTGGTCGCGTATCTGGGGGCGCCCCAGGCTCTTTCCATAATGTCCGCGCGGGTGATGAAATACAGACCCGGATGCACGATAAACGTGGTGGTCAGGCGCAGTCTCTGGAAATAGAAGGCCGTGCTGGTGTCCGCATTTCCGCCTGCGTAGCCGGTCGTCAAAACCCAGGGTGGAACAGCGCTTGCTGTTGTGAATGTGTTTGTGGCTGTGTTTCTCGCGTAATACTGATATGCATAACCTGTTTCGTTGACGCCGACTCTGTCCAGATACATGCCGGCCGCGTAGTACTCGCCGCTGAACTTCAGGTCAACGGCCAACGCTGACGTGCTGAAGGCTGCGATCAGCCCCAGTGACAGCAAAACTAACCAAAATCTCTTCATTTTTTCCTCCTAATTTTTCTAATTAGAGTCAAAAAGTTTTCAGCCTGATTCTTAAAACGGGCATCTCAAGAAAAAGGCCACCCCTACCTCTGCCGCGCATTTCGCGACCAAAAACACCGACCGCAAAATACACGTCGCGAAACTAGCATCGGCCTGACAACCTTGTCAAGATTTTTCTCCCTGCCGATCTATTTCTTTTCGCATTCATTACCCTGTATTAGCAACTTCAATGCCATATTAAAAAAGGAGTTTTTAAAGAGTAAAAAAATACGATTTTCACTTTTTTAAGACAGAACACCAGACCTGCTCTCAAGGGATTTGATAAGTGTTTCACTATAATAT
>CAZDYR010000130.1:0-6845 GCA_964509625.1 uncultured Smithella sp.
GACGGATGAACTTCCGGATACGTCAACTTTAAAGTGGGACAGATGAGGACACTGCAGCGCTATTTGAAAGCAATTATAACACCCCTGATGTTATTTGCAAAATAATTTCCTCCACGCATAGAATCACATCCTGATGCATCATATTTTTATTGATGATTCGGGCACATCGGATTCGGCTCCGGCAACCTCAATCGGCTTGACTTCTGAAGTCCGTGTGTCCTATAAGTACAAGTTGTAAAATTCCGTTGAATATCGTTGAGTAGGGTTCTCAGCCAGGTTTGCCCATGATCATCTCGAAGGAAGTGAAATCAATCTACGACCGGGGATTCCACCTCGAGGAAACGGCAACGATTTGCATTTTCGCGCTGCTGGATGCCCTTATCCTCCTCTTTGCCCAACCGCTCAAGGTGATCGAATTATTCGTCTTAAACCTCTGCTTCATCGCTTCCGTCATGGCGGTTCGCGCAATCGACTTGCGCGCCCGCAACGCCTGGATGACTATTTTTCGCGACTGGTATCCGCTTGCCCTGCTTATCATGATTTACATGGAACACTTCACCCTGATCCCACTGATCAACCCTCACGACATCGATGACCTGCTGATCGCTTTGGACCGGTTCCTCTTTGCGGGCCATGATCCAACCGTCCTGATGGAAAGATTCACCCGTCCCGTCTTCACGGAAATTCTCCAAATCGTCTATGCGAGCTATTACTTTCTGCCCGCTATTCTCTGCTTCTGGCTGTACCTCAGGAAGGACAAAAGTGTATTTCACGCTTCCGCCGCCACGCTCCTCATCGGATTCTATGTCAGCTACGCCGGCTATTACCTGTTTCCCGCCATCGGTCCGCGATTCACCCTTCAGCATCTCCAGAGTAGCCCCCTGGAGGGTTTATTCAGTTTTCATTTTCTGCGAAATCTGCTGGATCAGATGGAAGGCGTAACGAGAGACTGCTTTCCGAGCGGACACGCCCTGATTTCCGTTCTTACCGTGTTGCTGTCAAGGAGGTATTTAAAGCCCTACGCGATCACCGCATGGATCTGGATGATCCTGCTTGTCGTCTCCACCGTTTATCTGAGATACCACTACATCGTGGATGTCATCGCCGGGATAGCGCTGTCTTTTGCCGTTTACGGTCTTGTGCCCGCTATCGAACGATATCTTCAAAAGGCCGAAAACAGCCCCTCGCCGCGAGCCGCCGACACGGCCGAACCGGACGACGCGACACCGGCCTGAATGATCGGGTGTCGCGCTAGGGCGTGTCGATTTTCTTTTCGTATATCCGGTAATTCTTGTAACGTTCGGCTTTCAGGTGCTTCAAGGCGCTGATCATCTTTCTATTGGTTTCCACAACCAGCGAGCAGTCGGAAGCGTTATACCCCATGGCGATGCCGGTTTCGATGGTCTTCAGATAAAAGACCTCGTCGATGTGCCGGCCCCGGTATTCGGGAAGGACGCCCATGATGATCGTTCTGATCTTCTTTGTTTCTCTGATGGATTTGAACGCCCCAGGCAACCTCCAGGGATAAAGCCTGCCATTCAGAACCTTGAGCGCCTGGTTTGCATCAGCAATTGAGATGCAGAATCCGACCGTCTTTCCGTTATCTTCGGCAAACAGGGTGAGCTCCGGAATGGCAACCATCTTCAGTTCGTCATAAAGCGAGTCCATCTGCCGCTCAGTTAACGGCAGATGCCCCCAGTTGCCTTCCCAGGCGATGTTGAATATCTCATGGATCTCCCGGACGCGTTTTTCCATCTCTCCTTTTTGGAGCGTCTTGTACTCGATGCCCTGGTCTTTCATGAATGCCTGCTTGACCTGTTCAAGATAAGGCTTGTAATCTTCTATGTCCCGGACCAGGTAGCAGGACCAGTCAATGCATTTTGTAAAGCCACACGCCTGGGCCAGGTCCTTGTAGTAGGGCGCAAAGTGAAGCAGGCCGACAATCGGCGTTATCTCGAATCCTTCTGTTTCAAAGCCGACGGAGTCGTAAATGGAAAAGCTCTGAGGTCCCTGGATGATCGTTTTTCCGCGCTCCCGCAGCCATTTTGCCGCCGTACCAAAGAGCGCGTCGGCCACCTCCCGGGAATTGACGGATTCGTAGAACCCGAAGAATCCCGTGTTCCGGTCATATTTCTTTTCATAGAGGTGATTGATGTGGGCTGTTATCCTCCCGACCGGCTGACCATCCCGGTAAGCCAGGAATAAATCTCCCTCTCCGATCTCGAAGAAGTAGCTTTTCTTCCGGTTGAAGAGCTTTTTCATCTCGCTGATCAGCGGCGGCACCCAGGCCGGATCATTTTCGTATATCCGGGAAGTCCAGGGGAATAGAATGAACTCTTTTAACTGCCGACGGCTTTCGACCTTCTTCACTTCGATGAAGCTCATCTTGAACCCTCTACATTTTCCGATTCTCTCTCATGCCACGGATGATTCTATTCGGCTTGATTTGCGTTTATTTTGCAAACCGTGCCATAGCGGCGGCCCGGCGGTAAACATTCAATCCATCGATAAAGCAAGGTATTTGCTGTGGGAGTATATGAAGAGAAAACAGGTGTGTGTCAAGAGGATTTTGGACAAACGTGATATAAGAACCTTCCTGCGGAAAGATTGGACATCCGGAAAATTCTGAGTTAATAAAAAAACGGTATTCAAAGGCGACTCCGAGTGCTTGTGCCGTAAACGGAAGAACTGCCGCGGCAATAGTGCCTGAACTAATTTACGACAACAGAAGAGGTGGAATGATGAGCAGCACGGTTTTAAAGGAATTAAAGGATGGTGTCCTGTTACTGACGCTGAATCGGCCGGATCAGAAGAACGCGTTCAACACCGAACAGTGGAAGGCCCTGGCCTCAGAACTGGATGCCGCCCGCGAAAATGATGAGGTTACTGTGGTCGTTATCACAGGGGCGGGTGGCGATTTCTCGGCGGGACAGGATTTGAAGGAAGTAACAGTTCCGGGCGCGCTCCTGAGTTACAGGATTCTGGAACGCGCAGTGATCGATTTTGATAAACCGCTTATTGCCGCGGCCAAAGGGGTTGCCATCGGGGGCGGCACGACGCTGCTGTTTCATTGTGATGTGGTCTATGTCGGTGAAAGTCTGCGCATGCGCATGCCTTTCAACAGTCTGGCCATGGCGCCGGAATTCGCGAGCAGCTATCTGCTGCAGGCGATTGCCGGACCGCAGCGCGCGGCCGAGCTTCTTTTTACCACGGAATGGATAAATGCCGATAAGGCTCTGGAAACGGGTATCGCCTCCCGCAAGTTCAAGGATGATGAGCTTTTGCAAAACGCGATGGCAAAAGCCGCTGAAATCGCGCAACTGCCTTTGATTTCGCTTCGGGAAACAAAAAGATGCCTCAAGATGGCACATCAAACAGGGATCGAAGCCGCCATAAAGATTGAGCACGAGGCCATGGACAAACTTTCTGATACCCCGGAAAAAACCGAGGCCCTGACGGCGTTCATGGAGAAACGGAGACCCGACTTCCGCGGCCTGCGGAAAAAATAACACCGGACTTGCGCTCATGGCGTTGGGCTTTTCGAACGTTCGCTTGGAATAAAAATCCATGGAATCCTCCAATCGATATCTCTCCCTTGACATCCTGCGGGGAATGACCATTGCCCTGATGATTCTGGTGAACACACCGGGGAACTGGCAGTATGTCTATTCCCCACTCAAGCATGCCGCCTGGCACGGCTGCACGCCCGCGGACCTGGTGTTTCCCTTTTTTCTTTTTGTCGTGGGCGTTTCTCTTGCTTTCTCCCTGGCCAAATATCAAAACAAATTGAACAAAGATTCCGTTTGGCGCATCAGCCGCAGGATCTTCCTGATTTTCGTCATGGGTCTCTTCATCAACTCATTCCCCCAGTGGATGACGGATTATTCAAACTTAAGAATCATGGGTGTGCTGCAAAGAATTGCCGTGGCATACGGCGTGGCCGCGTTCATCGTGCTTGCCGCGCCGCGCAGATGGCTGCCCGGCGTCGGCGCATTTATTCTGCTTGCCTACTGGGGTATCCTTTATTTTTTCGGCGGTTCAGATCCTTACAGCCTTTCCGGTAATGCCACAATCCCCTTTGACCGCGCCATCCTGGGAGAGGTTCACCTTTACAGAGGCTTCGGCATCCCTTTTGACCCGGAAGGAATCCTCAGTTCCCTCCCGGCGGTCGCAACCGTCATTATCGGCTGCCTGGCCGGAATGATGATCGCAGAAACGGGGCGGAATCGGGTGCCTTTAAAGCTTGCTCCGGCTGGAATGGTTTTGGCCGCAACCGGATACCTGTGGGGGTTGATTTTTCCCATCAACAAGCCTTTGTGGACCGGTTCCTACGTGCTCTATACCGCAGGCCTTGCCGCGCTTTTGTTTGCTTTGCTCATTTATATCATTGACGTGAAGGGGCATAAAAAATGGAGCCTGATGTTTTCCGTTTTCGGAATGAATCCCCTGCTTCTTTTTGCCCTGTCGTCTGTATGGATCAGAACCCTGCAACATGTCATCCGCATTCCGGACAAAACGGGCCAAACCATTTCCGGCAGTGCCTGGCTGTATCAAAATATCTTTGTGCCGCTGGCCGGAAATATGAACGGGTCGCTCGCATACGCCCTGGCACATATTGTCACCTTCTGGCTGATCGGCTTGGTGCTTTATCGATTCAGGTTTTTTGTTAAAGTATGATAAAATGCAATCAAAATCTTTAGCGAACCCGTATGACAGGGAAATTAAAACAGCACCGCCGGATTTACATCACATGCATCTTTGAAAGGAAATGCCATGAAAAAAATCTTAACGGTTTTCTTGATCGTCGCCGTGTTCATGCCGCTCATCGCGTGTCATAAAGAAAACGATGAGGACAAAATTAAGAAGGTCATCACCGACATTCAGGCCGCCGGTGAGAAAAAAGATGTCCGGGCAATCATGAACAACCTCTCAAAAAACTACAGCGATCCCCGGGGATTTAATCATGAAGGCATCAGGAGGCTTCTGGTCGGCTATTTTTTCCGGTATCCGAAAATATCCGTTTACATCAACAACATCACCATAACGGTTGAGAATAACGAAGCAAAATCCGTGCTCCAGGCCGTCCTGACCAGCGGGGACAAGACAGGCTCCGCAGCCGATATGATCCCTCAGTCGCTAGGGGTCTGGGAATTTGATGTAACGCTGAAAAAAGAATCGAACGACTGGAAAGTTATTTCAGCCGCATGGAGGGAAGCGGAATTTTTAAAACCGGAAAAATAATCAGCATCAGCCTTTCACAGGGGAGGATACGATGAAGACTTTGGATCTGTTGGAGTATAGTCAATTTTTAAGGCACAAATATCTGGAAACCTTAAGCAAGCTTCCCTGGCCGGAAGTTGTCAAAGACCGGGGCGCAAGTTTTCCTTCGCTGAGGGACATCTACCTGCATATGATCTTTGTCGTGGATGCTTATATCAATTACGGACTGCAGGGCAATCGCGACTACCCGAACGTCAACTTCATCGAATACGACAGCATCGAAAAAATAGCAGAATATCTGAAAGATGTTGAATTGCGCGCCGACAGCAATCTGAGCAAAATGACGCCGGAAGATCTGTCCAGGAACGAGATCGTCCTGCTTGATTTTTTTCAGGAAGAAACGCATCATCGGGGAGAACTGATAGCGCTTTTATGGCAGATGGATATTGAGCCTCCCCACATGGGCTTTCTTCAGTATAAGCTTTCGCAAAAGCGCAAATAATGTCGGGAAAGGAGAAAACCATGAGAAGGGATTTATCGGCTGCAGCAAGTGTCAGCCTGTTATGCTTATTGTTCACGGTCGTTTTCTTATCAGCACAGTCCGCAGCGGCAGGTTCCGCAAATAATCCGGATGCCCGTTTAAAGAAGCTTGTGTCCAACCTGCACTGGCTGGGTCATGACAGCTTCCGCGTTGATGCCGGCGGCCTGGTTATTTACATTGACCCTTTTATGCTCAAGGCGGACATCCCCAAGGCGGATTTAATCCTGACCACCCATGACCACGCTGATCATACAAGTCCCGAAGACATAGCCAAAATCAGAAAACCGGAAACTGTCATTGTTGCCATTAATAAAGCGGCTGAAAAGCTCACCGGCGACGTACGAATCATCAAGCCGGGCGATGACATCACCCTTAAAGGCGTCGGCATCAAAGCCGTGCCGGCATACAATATCAATAAGTTCAGAAACCCGGGCGTCCCCTTCCATCCGAAGGAAGCGGGCCATGTGGGTTATATCCTCACGGTCGACGGTATCCGTATCTATCATGCCGGCGACACGGACTTTATTCCGGAAATGAAGGGGTTTGCCGTGGATGTCGCTCTGCTGCCTGTTTCCGGAACCTACGTTATGACCGCCGAAGAAGCGGTCAAGGCGGCGGGGGCCATTCAACCGAAAGTCGCCGTCCCCATGCATGTGGGCGGTCCCGTCGGAACCATGAAGTCAGCGGACGATTTCAGGGCAAAGGCAACAGTGCCGGTGGTGATCCTGACCATTGAGAAATAGGCTTTATGGCGCGGATTCCATGAATACGGACAAAAAAATGGATCAAGTCAAAAAGACTTGATCCAAACGGCAGATAATATAATGTTACCTACATCGGCGTGCTTTGTGCCTGTGCGCCTTTTTTTAAACAGCCTGCCTCTCTTAGTGATGAAACAGTCTCAGTCCGCAAAACGCCATGGCAATGCCGTATTTGTTGCAGGTATCAATCACCTGCTGGTCGCGGATGGAACCGCCGGGTTCGACAATGGCGGTCACGCCGCTGCGGCGCGCGCGTTCAATGTTGTCGCCGAAGGGGAAGAAAGCGTCGCTCCCCAGACAGACACCGGTGACCTTGCTTAACC
>CAZDYR010000131.1:0-6816 GCA_964509625.1 uncultured Smithella sp.
GAGACAGACTTATTGAACGTGCCGGTGCTCTTTACAAAGAAAACGGTTGCGACGGCATCCTGGGCCTGGGCGGCGGCAGTTCGCTCGACACCGCCAAAACGCTCGGACTGCGTGTCACGCATCCGGGCGATCTGCGCGAGTACGAAGGCCTTGTCGGCGGCGGCGGTAAAATCAAACCGATTTTCCCACCAATCATTTGTATGCCGACGACCTCCGGCACAGGCAGTGAGGTCAACCCCTGCGCGGTTTTGACCGACAAGGCCCGCGATTTGAAGTTTATTCTGATGAGTAATCATTTTATCCCCAAACTGGCCGTGATTGATCCCCTCTTTACGAAAACGATGCCGCCGGGGCTCACCATCGAATCCGGTATTGACGCGCTTTCGCATTGCATTGAAGGCAGTGTATCGCTGGCCACACCCTACCATCCCTACTTTGAAACCATGGCACTCCACGGCGTTAAATTCATCGGCCGCAGTCTCATTACCGCATACAAAGAACCCGACAACATGCGCGCGCGAACCGATATGTGTATGGCTGCCCTCTGCGGCGGTCTGGCTTTCCTGAAGGGGCTGGGTCTGGGACACGCGCTGACGCACGCCATCGGCGCCCATTACCATTTGCCGCATGGACGCGCGGCTATCTTCGGCCTTCTGGGATTTGTGATGGCCAACAGGGAAACCTGCAAAAATGCCTTTATGGATATGGCTTATCTGATCAACCGGTCGGATGATCTGGAAAACGCGTTGCGCTGGCTGTATGGAGAACTGAATATTGATCTGCGGTTGAAAACTTACGGGATCAGCCGGGAAGCACTCAAGGAAATTGCATTTTATACTTCGCGCGATGCCGTCAACATGGCCACCGACCCCACGTCGCCCAGCCAGTCCAAAATACTGGAATTGCTCACGACAATGTATGAATAAAAACCTGCCGCGGATGCTCAGCGGCCCCGGATTGTTGAGTCTTAAAATAAACATATAGCGGAGGAAAAGGAATCATGGAGTTTAAGTATGACGTTCGGGATTTGAAGTTTATTCTGAAGGAGTGGCTGCCGACCGGGGAAGTGCTGGCCTGCGACCGATACAAGGAAAATTTCTCCATGGACGACGTGGACATGCTGCTCAACGAAGGCTACAAGGTGGCCAAAGAAGTGGTCAACCCGATTAACGCGCCGGGGGACAAGATCGGTGTGAAGTTTGAGAAGGGCGTGATCACACCGGTTCCGGGGTTCAAGGAGGCTTACCAGTTCCTGCAGCAAAACGGCTGGGGTTCATCAAGCGAGTGCATCAAGGTGGAAACCGGGATGCCCCTGATGCTGTATAAGGCGAATGCCGAGATGAACACAGCGGCCTGTCCGGCGCTCACATCTTGTGTAAAACTGACTTCCGGGGCGGCCAATCTGATTCTGCGCTTCGGCACTCAGGAGGACCAGGACCGCTTTGTACCCAAAATGCTCGACGGCTCGTGGCAGGGGACCATGTGTTTGACGGAACCCAACTTCGGTTCGGACACCGGGGATATCATTACCCGTTCCTATCCCACGTCCGATCCCCGCATCTGGAAGATCAAAGGAACCAAAATGTTCATCACGGCCGGCGACCAGGGCACCTGCGAGAACACCATCCATTTACTATTAGCCCGCCCGGAGGGAGGCGCGGCAGGATCCGCCGGCATCGGACTTTATATTGTTCCTAAATACTGGGTGAATGACGACGGTTCCATGGGTGATTTCAATGATGTCACCACCGCGGGCGTTGAACATAAGATGGGTCTGCACGCCCAGGCCACGGCGCTTCTTAACTTCGGCGATGAAGACAACTGCCGGGGAATTATGCTGGGACCGGCGCCGGACGCGAAGGGTTTTTCCCAGGGGCTGGCCATGATGTTCCACATGATGAACGAATCGCGCATCGGGACGGGGCACAATGCCAACACCCAGGGTGCCGCTGCATACTACTTTGCCTCGCAATACGCCACGGAGCGCATCCAGGGAAGACCCTTCGGCGTCAAAGGAGCCGAAAGGGTTTCCATTATCAAGCACGAAGACATCCGCAGAATGCTCCTGGATATGAAAGCGCATGTGGAAGGCATCCGGGCGATGATCTTTAAGGGATTTTACTACCTGGACATTGAGAGCAACTCCAAAGACAGGGAAAAGGCCAAAAAATATGCTTCGTTTGCCGAAATTCTCACCCCCATCGTCAAGTGCTACGGATCTGAGGCCTCCCTGGGCGTGATTGCCCAGGCAATCCAGGTTTTGGGCGGTGTGGGCTATACCATGGAGTATCCGGTGGAGCAGTATCTGAGAGACTCTAAAATATTAACCATCTGGGAAGGCACGTCGTTTATCCACGCCAACGACCTGATCGGCCGCAAGATGCGGATGAAGGAAGGAGCCGCCTTTGCCGCCTGGATGAAGGATATCAAAAACTTTATCGACGCGAACAGCCGGACAAAGGATTTTGAAAAAGAGATGAAGCAGTTGGCCAAAGCCTACCAGTCGGCCGAGGAAGTCAGAGACATTTACAACGCCTGGTACGCCGATATGGACCGGAAGCGTCAGCTCATTCCGCTTTATGCCCAGAGAGCATTGTTTGTGTTTGCCGAAGTCTATGTCGCGATGTGTCTTTTGGATCAGGCCCTCATCGCGGCGAGCAAAGCGGCTAATCTGAAACCGGGCGAAGGGGATTATACTTTCTATCAGGGCAAGATCGCCTCTGCCAGATATTATGCCAACAACATTCTTCCCGGCGTATCGACACTGGCGGCCTTGATTAAAAGTGAAGAGGACTCGGTGTTGACCTGCCCGGAAGAGGCGCTGGTGGTCAGCTAGTATCGATATCGGCAAATGTCCATATCCTGCGCTGCGGGTCAGCCATCGCCATCTCGGCGTATACAAAAGTACGCCTCACTCCTCGGGCTTGGCGCGCCTCGCCTCTGGAACAATTTGCGATGCCGGAAATTATTTTATGACTTTGAAAGATTAATCTTCAGGAGAATGAAAATATGAAAGACATTTACATTGTGGAAAGTGTCCGGACAGGCATTGCCAAGGCCGGAAAGAACTCGTGGTTTGCCAATCTGCGGGCGGATGACATGTCCGCGCTGGTGATGAATGAAGCCATCCGGAGAGCGGGGCTGGAAGACAAAAAGAAAAAGATTGACGATGTCATCTGGGGCGGAACGGCACTCATGAAAGACATGGGCTCCAACATCGGAAGATATGCCGGTATCATGGCGGGCCTGCCCTACAGTGTGCCGGGCTGCACCGTGGATCGCTTCTGTTCGTCGGGACTCCAGACAATCGCTTTTGCCACGGCCTCCATTAACATGGGCTGGGCGGATCTGATTCTGGCCGGCGGCGCTCAGCACATGACGCATATTCCCATGGGGACGATGTCCGACCCCAATCCCCGCCTCAAGGAGTTTACCGATCCGCAGATGGTCTCGATGGGCTACACGGCGGAAATGGTCGCGCGTAAATACGGCATCACCCGTCAGGAACAGGATGAAATGGCGGTGGAGAGCCACACCAAGGCCCATGAAGCCACCCAGAAAGGTTTGTTCAAAGACGAGATTCTGCCTATTGAGGCGGATGTTCCCCAGGAAGATGGTTCAACAAAAAAAATGGTTGTCGATCGCGATCAGGGCATCCGTCCAACCACAACCATGGAAACGCTGGCCAAGCTTGAACCGGTTTTCATCAAAGACGAAAAAGGTACGGTTACAGCCGGCAACTCCAGTCAGACCAATGACGCCGCCGCCTGCGTGATCGTCGCCAGCAAAAAAATCTGCAAAAAACTCGGCCTCAAGCCTAAAATGAGGCTTGTCGAATTTGCCGTGGTCGGCGTCGATCCGGCGTACATGGGCATTGGTCCCGCGGTCGCCATTCCCAAGGTGTTGAAAAAAGCGAAAATGAAGAAAGAAGACATCGGCCTGTGGGAAGTGAACGAAGCCTTTGCGGCGCAGGCTGTTTACTGTACGAAGGAGCTGGGCATACGCAGTCACAAGCTTCTAAATCCCAAAGGCAGCGGCATCTCGCTTGGACATCCCCTGGGCTGCACGGGAGCGCGAATTGCCACAACGATCATGCACGAAATGCAGTTCTACGGCGTCAAGTATGCCATTGAGAGCATGTGCATCGGCCACGGCCAGGGAGCGGCCGCCATCTGGGAATGGGTCGGAGTATAGAACAAACGATAAAGGTTCAAGGCAAAACGTAAAGGGCAGGATTTTTGGGGGCGGGGGGTTCCCGCCCTTTTTTCATTCGCTGTTTTCGCCGGTAAAAAATACCCCTTGAATTGCCGGTTATTATTGCGTACTTATTACCATAAATTTACACTGTAAAAATGGACTTCCCGGGCGGGTGCGGTTTTCAAAAAGGCCTTGGTATTATGGATAAAACAGTTATCTCCATCCCCTGTTACAATGAAGCGGGACGGCTCAGGGAGGATGAATTCAACCTTCTTCTTCAGCAACCCGGTCTGGAGATTTTGTTTATTAATGACGGATCAAAAGACGAGACCGGACAGCAGTTAAAAAATTTTATTGACGGGAAATCACACGGCGCCAGCCTGTTAAATCTGAGGGTTAATTCAGGCAAGGCTGAAGCGGTTCGGCAGGGTATGCTCCATTCCATGAAAGACGGTGCATCAACCGTCGGCTTTATCGATGCGGATATGGCCACACCGGCTTCCGAAGTCATCAGGCTCGTCGAAGAAATCCGGAAAAAAGAATACCGGGTCATTTTGGGCTCCCGCGTTAAACTTCTGGGAACGGACATCAACCGCCACGCCACGCGTCATTATTTCGGCCGCGTCTTCGCGACAGCCGCCTCCCTGATTCTGCGTCTGCCGGTTTATGATACGCAATGTGGAGCAAAATTTTTCATCGCCACACCTTTGCTTAAGGAAGTCTTGTCTGAACCTTTTTCATCTCGCTGGTTTTTTGATGTCGAATTGATTGGCCGGCTGATGATTGGCGGCAAGACCCTTCAGCCTCTGACCATCAACGATTTTGTCGAAGTCCCGCTGAAAAAGTGGACGGATGTGGGAGGATCAAAAATCAAGCCGCTGGACGTGGTCAAAGTTCCCACGGAGCTCATGAAAATTGCTATGCAGCTGAATAAAAGAAAACAGAAGATCGGGACATGGGAAGCCGCAAAGGCCCGATGACGCGGAATCTTTCCGGCGGCGCGCGGGATTTTAGCAAAGTTGTAAGTGGGGACGAGACTATAGGATCAAGGCTAAAGATCAAAGGTTCAGGAGAAGGTTTCAAGGTTAAATATCCGGCAGCGGAAAAATCAATTACTTCTCAGCAAGCTGTCGAGGCATGAAATGAACATCATTATATCGCAGCAGGCTGCGGCGAATTAACGCTCGTCCCGCAAGAGCGGGATTAAAGGGCATTCCATTTTTAAAAGGAGTTCTATATGACCGGGGCGGAAATGATTTTTAAGACGGCAGCGCAGGCGGGCTTGGAAATTTGTTTTGCCAATCCCGGCACAACGGAACTGGCGCTGGTGGCGGCGCTCGACACGGTCAAGGAGATCCGGCCCGTTCTGGGACTTTTTGAAGGCGTCTGCACTGGCGCGGCCGATGGCTTTGGCCGGATCAAACAAAAACCGGCCATGACGCTTTTGCATCTGGGGCCTGGGTTTGCCAACGGCATTGCCAACCTGCACAACGCGCGGCGTGCCCGCACACCGGTGCTCAATATCGTAGGCGATCACACCACCTGGATTCGCCCTTATGATCCGCCGCTGAATATGGACATCGCCGCGCTGGCCAAAACGGTGTCCGGCTTGCAAAAAGAAAATACAGCGGTCGATCAGTTATCGAAGGACACAGCCGAAGCGATTGCCGCTTCTCTTTACGGCCAGGTCTCGACGCTCATCGTTCCCGCCGATCATCAGTCTGAAACCACTAAAACGGATGAGATCGTTCGATCACCGTTTTCATTCGATGCCGTGGATGAAGAAATGATTCCGCCTGCCGTTGAGATAATCAGAGAAGCAAAAAAACCAGCGATTATTCTCGGAGGCAGGGCGTTGCGTGCGCACGGATTAGCGGCGGCGGCCCAGATCAAGGCAAAAACCGAATGCGATATTTTGATGATAACCTTTCCTGCCTGTTATGATGCGGGCTCGGGATTGCCCCTCCTGAAACGGATTCCCTATTTTCCAGGAGAGGCGCAAAAATTATTGAAAAAATATGACGCCTTCATTCTGGTTGGCGCAAGCGAGCCAACCGCCTTTTTCGGCTATTCGGAAGGTGTAACCTCCTATCTGCCGGAGAAGGCTCCCCGCATCCGTATTGACACCATAAAGCAGGATGCCGGACTTGTGCTGGAAGAGCTTTCCCTGGCTCTGGGTCCTGATGTTGGGCAAAACGAACTTCGCCCCGTTCTTGCTCAATACACGTTACCGGCACTGCCTCAAGGTTCGCTCAATGCCCGGAATATGTGCGCCGCCATCGCGGCTCTTCAGCCGGAAAACTGCATCGTTGTGGAAGAGGGTGTGTCTTCGGGCGCGTTTTACTACACCCACTCACCTTTCTTAAAACCTTACAGCCACATGACGCTCACCGGCGGCTCGATCGGCATGGGTATGCCGCTGGCGTTAGGAGCATCACTTGCCGCTCCGGATCGCCAGGTCATCGACATCCAGGCTGACGGCAGCGCCATGTACACGCTTCAGGCCCTCTGGTCTCAGGCGCGTGAAAAGACAAAAGTCATCACCGTGATCTGCTCCAATCGCAAATACTTCACCATCGAACTGGAGTGCCTGCGCGCCGGATACAAATCGCTGGGGGA
>CAZDYR010000132.1:0-6696 GCA_964509625.1 uncultured Smithella sp.
ACACCGGACAGGGCATGGATTCTTCAGCGAAAAAGAATTCGCTTTGAGGCAGTCATTATTGTTTTGTGAAACATTGAAGATATGATATGAATGCAAAGGATGAATAAGTGGATCGTGAAATGCTTATTTTACAATGGATAAAGCTCAACAAAGAGCCTGCTGAAATTCATTTACCCCGAAATTAATTTCGGAAGCACATGTGGGAGAGAAGAATGTCAATTAAAAAAGGTGCACTGACAGTGGCGGGATGTATTGTCCTGTTATTTTTTATCGCGGCTTGCGCTGCCGGCGGTCCGTCTGTCAAACCTGCCACGCAGGATATTCCAATCGGTAAGACCGAGACCACGAAAGATATTCCACAAAACGAACCGGCCATCCACGCGGAAAACGTCCCCAAGCAAATCAAACAGGAACCGGTCATACAGCCTGAAGATGAAGTCGCCGGGGATAATGACGAGGAAGCGGATGACAGCGGGCAGGATCTGATGGAGAAAGCCCTGGAATTACTCGAAATAGCGGATCAATCCTGGAAGAACGGCGATATTGAAAACGCTTTCAATATGCTGGATAAAGCGTATGAATTGCTTCTGGATGCGAACGGAGATGCCGAGATCGCCCGACAAAAAGACGATTTACGTCTGCTCATTTCGAGGCGCATCCTGGCTCTTTATTCTTCTTCGCAAACGATCAAGACCAACGGCAAGGCCAGTGAAATTCCCTGTTTGATGAACAGGGACGTGGAAAAGGAAATTCGCTCCTTTCAAGGCCCGGAAAGAGAATTTTTTATATCATCGTATCAGCGTTCAGGGATTTACAGGGACATCATTGTCAATGAACTGAGGAAAGCGGGATTACCGGAAGAACTCTTCTGGCTGCCTCTGGTTGAAAGCGGTTTCAAAGTCAGCGCCTTGTCGAGCGCGAGAGCTCTCGGCCTGTGGCAGTTTATTCCATCAACGGGCTACAAATTCGGATTAACGCGCGATGAATGGGTCGACGAGAGAATGGATGTCTTGAAGTCCACTCATGCGGCCATTGCTTATCTGAAGGAATTACACTCCATGTTTGGTGACTGGCTGACTGTCCTTGCCGCCTATAATTGCGGCGAGGGGAGAGTCCTTCGTGTCATATCCAGACAGCACATTAATCATTTTGACCGTTTCTGGGACTTATATTATCAGTTACCTAACGAAACCGCCCGCTATGTTCCCCGTTTCCTGGCCACACTGCATATCATCAAGAATCCCGCAAAATACGGTTTCGATCTCAAGACGTCAACAGAATCTCTGCTGAATTATGAAACAGCCAAAGTCAACAAAATAATGAAACTGTCGGATATCGCCTCTAAAATGGAAGTTTCCGAAGATACCATGAATCTTCTGAACTCGGAACTCCGGCATAAAATGACACCTGATCGTGAATACACTATCCGGATCCCTCAGGGAAATCTTCAAAAATTCAATCTGGTTTATCAGGATATTCCGGAAATAGAGAAGACGCGCATCAGCCACACGCAGACGACGTATCTCAGGCATCGCGTTCGCAAAGGAGAAACAGTGTCTTCCATTGCCAGAAAATATGGCGTATCCTCTCGCAGTATTTTTGCCTCAAATCGTATCAGCAAGAAAAAAAGATTGACAAAAGGTCAAACCATCCGCATCCCCGTTCACCGCCTTGAAGTTGTCGGGACAAAGCAAAAATCTTCCACTAATAAAAGCAGTGCTGTCCGAAATACAAACAGCGCCTTTCAGATATACAAGGTGCAATCGGGCGATTCATTGCTGGGTATTGCCAAACGCTTTAAAGTTCCCGTTTCCAGAATAAAAGAGCTTAACCAGTTAAAATCCGATTCTATTCAAGCGGGGCGGAAACTGAAGATATCGTGTGACGAGGCTGGAGAAAATCGTGAGGAGCGGAAGGAAAAGGAGGAGAAGAATTCTCCTGTGACGGCATCCGCCGGTAAACCCGATCTTGTTGCCGGCAAGTCTTTAACTGAAAAAGATGTTGAACAATTGGGTGCTAATAAGCACATTGTTACCAAAGGCGATAATCTGTCCGCCATTGCCCGGAAATATCATATTGAGCTGGACCAATTAATGAAAATGAACAATCTTTCCCAAAATGACCCGATTACCCCCGGACAGGTTCTCGTTGTCAAATAATCCGGGGATGGCTTTCATCTCACTGTTTGTGAAAAGGCGTTGATTCTCCATGGCCTGCTGTGAGTGTTTGTTTTCAAGGAGCAAGATTCAAACATGTTGTTTCAGCAAACGGAAAAGCTCTTTTTCTTTTTGTTTCATTTTGATTGCATTTGTTCTGGTTGTGTTTTCATGGTTATAGCCCATTAAGTGCAAAAAACCGTGAATCATCAAAAAAAGGATTTCCTCGTCAAGGCTGAAATCACCGCGCTCCGCATCCTTGCTTGCCGTATCAACCGAGATAACGATATCGCCAAGAACATCGGAGTTGATGCCGCCGAATGCTCCTTCCTGCAATGAGAACGAGATCACATTGGTTGGTCTGTTCCTGCGCAAATATTGTTTGTTGATGAGCTGAATAGCCGGATCATCCACAAAGGTGATGCTGATTTCTTTGGTCGCGCAGTTCATCAGCTTCAGCAGTCGGGTTGCCTGAATGCGGATCTTGCGCCTGTCAATCTTAATTCGCTTCTGCTGATTTGCGATTAGGATTTTCATTAGACTCTTTTTTCCCATTGGTGTCTTTCAACGATGTTTCTGGATAATCAATGCGGTGATGGAAGATGCCTGTTAATATCCGGGTAAATGTTTCCGCAATGGTGTTGAGATTCTTCAAAGTCAGCTCGCAATCATCCAATTGGCCGTCCATGTATATGCGCTCAATGCGTTCACGAACCAGTGATCGTATCCGCGCGGGAGTCGGATTGGAAAGCATGCGTGAAGAGGCTTCGATAACATCACCCAGCATGACAAGTCCGGCTTCTTTGGTTTGCGGTTTGGGACCCGGATAGCGAAAGTCATTTTCCGTCAGAGAACGAATTGATTCATCTTTATCTTTTTTGGCCTTGTCATAAAAGTAACTCACAAGGCTGGTGCCGTGATGTTCGCGAATAATATTGATGATGGGCTGACCGAGTTTGACCTGGGAGGCCAGTTCACAGCCTTCTTTCACATGAGAGATGATGATGAGCGAGCTCATTTTCGGCGAGAGCTTGTCATGCCGATTGTCGTATCCTGGCTGATTTTCAATATAGTAGTGTGGCTTGGCCAGTTTGCCGATATCATGATAATAGGCGCTGACCTTGGCCAGCAGAGAATTTGCGCCGATAGCTTCCGCCGCGGCTTCCACCAGTGAAGCGACAATAATGCTGTGGTGATAGGTGCCCGGTGCCTCAATAATCATCCTCTGGAAAAGAGGCTGATTGAGATTGGCCAGTTCCAGTAGCTTGATGTCGGTAATGAAACCGAAGAGACTTTCAAAAACAGGTGTAATACCCGCAACCAGAATACCGGTTATGACTCCTCCCAGAAAACCCATGGCCAGACGCAGGATCAAGTCATTCAGCAAATGGCCCGTGAGAAGATTCAGGGAGACAATGCCCGCCATGTTGATCAGGCCCAGGAAAAGACCGACCTTTAAGAAAGTGGAACGCTGATGGCTGTTCACAATGTGGTAGGAGGCGGCAACAGACCCTAAAAAGGAAAAGAGCGGGAAAATAATATTTTCATCGAACAGAAGACTGCTGAGAAATGCGATCAGAATGCTCATGATCAAAGCCACGTTTCGATTGATGAGGACGGCGATGATCATGGCCCCGCAGGCAAAGGGTATTGCGAAATAACACGCTTCAGCCGGGATGGAAGGGAAAGCCCTGTTGACGGCAACAGCAATAAAGATCCCGGCTTTAACAAAAAATATCTGCAGGATGGCCACAATGGCAAAAACAAGAAAATCAACATTGGAGCGCGCGGAGGTTTTCAGCCAGTTTCGGGTGCGCCAGAAGTAAAGCAGCAGCGTCAGAAAAAGGGTTGTGAAGAATATCCCCGCGATCACCATAAGGCTGGAGATTTTATTATCCGCGGATGTTTTATGAAACGCGTTGAGCTTGGCCAGCTCCAGATATCCTATTTTTTCTCCTTCGCGAACGATCATTTCATTTTTCTGCACCTGAAAATAAACCGGTTTGACGTCTTGAGCGGCCGAAAGAATCTTTTTGTCGGTCGCTTCTTTATTGAAAATGAGGTTGGGTTCAATAAGCTTTTTCAGAAAGGAGAAGGCAAACTGCCTTGCTTCAGGCGGATCGTTTTTAAAGACGGCATTCACCTTTCTTGACAGGATCGGGTCAATGTCTTTAAAATGCAAAACGGATGAAACATCTTTTAGATTTTCCTCGGCACGGGTTATCCCATTAATAATGGTGATGCCCTTTTCGCGTTCGTTTTTCTGGAAAATACTCTGTGTGACAAGGGTGTTCTGATAGAAAGAGGATATTACCTTCGACAGTTTCCGTAAAAGATCATCTGAAAATTTATTGGACGTAAGAAAGGTGATTTCACCGGCAGACAGGGTGATGCCGATTGACTTTTCCAGAAGGGTTTTGTCAGTCTGTGCTCCCTGACTTCTGGCGGCAAGCGAAAATGATTCGTTGATTTTAGAGATGAGGGTGATGGCCATTTCAGCGTCATAATCATAGATCGGGTGTACCTCCACTGCAGCTTCGTTTCTTTTTTGCTGCGTGGAGTTAACGTCTTCAACGAGGAAATCGCGATCCGCTTTGATGTTTTCCGACGCAATCATGCCATGGCGGTATTCGGGTTTTGTGTCATACAGTTTTGGGGCAAGAATGAATGTCAGGCCGATACACAGCAAAATGGCGATCGCCCAGCGCTGAAAAATGACATTATTCAGAAAATGGAAAGAGATTCTTGTTTTATCGTTCAGTTTTCTGAATGTTAAAAATATTTTTTCCGGTGCCGAATTTAAAATGCTCATCGTTTTAATCTATTTCTTATCCGATTTATTTTCGATGTCCCAGACAGCGTAGGCTGCGATAATATCCGCCACCAGCGGATGCCGAACCACATCCACTTGTGAAAAATGCACAATCCGCACCGAATCAATCCTTTTAAGAATAGTCTGGGCCTGAATCAAGCCGGACGATTTGTCCGTCGGCAGATCGATCTGCGTGATATCTCCCGTTACAACGGCCTTGGAATTAAAACCCAGACGGGTCAGGAACATCTTCATTTGTTCCGACGTGGTATTTTGAGCTTCATCCAGAATGATGAACGAGTCATTCAGCGTCCGGCCGCGCATAAACGCAAGCGGCGCGACTTCGATCAGCCCCTTATTAATCAGCGCACCGGCCTTTTCCATATCCACCATGTCGTAAAGCGCGTCATACAGAGGGCGCAGGTAGGGATTGACTTTTTCAGCCAGATCGCCCGGGAGAAAGCCCAGACGTTCACCCGCTTCGACCGCGGGACGGGTCAGAATGATCCGCTGCACTTTCTTTTCCAGCAATTGTGAAACGGCCATTGCCATGGCCAGATAGGTTTTGCCTGTGCCGGCGGGACCGATGGCCAGGACCATATCGGCATTCCTCATGGCATCGATATAATGACGCTGTACGATGCTTTTGGGCGTGATCATCCTTTTTTTTGAAGAGATGAAAACGGTATCCAGAAAGACGCGGGCTAAATCGAAATCCATGTCTTCCGTGAGAATCCGGTGAGCATAATCAATATCGGAGATATGAATGTGCCATCCTTTCTCCATGATCGTGTAGAGCTGTTTAAACAGGAGCGAGATCTTCGTGACGGCGGTTTCTTCGCCTGTGATGGATAAGTGATTGCCCCAGGGCTTCACCTTAACCGGCTCAAGTTTTTCGATGAGCTTCAGGTGTTTGTCGTGTTCGCCGCACAGATTCTTCAGTAAATTCTGATCGGCGAAGGATATTTTTTCCACCCGGATGTTTTTATTTGGTTTAATCAAAAATGATCAGCCTCAAGTTATTCATCATACCCCGATTATGATGCCATATATTCCTGTATGCAACAGAACCGGAAACCTCTCCAGCCGGTGATTTTTTTATCATCATGAGTGGTTGATTGCAATATAATTTACGCCTGCAAAAACAGGCGGGCAAAGACCTTCGCGTTGCCGATCATATTGTCAATAGAACAATTTTCGTCCGGTTGATGGGCGTTCATATTCGTCTTTGACCAGACGGCTACCGGATAGTCTCTTTTGCGCAGATAGGTGGCAACCGTTCCGGCGCCCACGCCGCCCACAGAGGCTTTCAAATGATAGATCTTCTCAACGGCCTCCTGCAGAGCTCTCACGACGGGGGTTTCAGCGGGTGTGGAGGGCGCCGGCTGAACGTATTGATGGTGTGAAACTTCAATTTTGACGGAAAATTTCTTTTCCACTTTCCTGGTTATTTTTTTAATCTCGGCCAGAATATCCGGAAGATTGTATTGCGGCAGGATGCGGCAATCCATATAAAAGACATCTTCGCCGGGGATGGTATTGATGTTGCCCACGTTGGCCTCTTTTTTCGTCGGTTCAAACGTGCTGACGGGTGGATCAAAAAGAGGATCCACCGCATCAAAAAGCTTGCGGAGTTTCGTCAGTTTTGTCACCAGATGAGAAGCCGCAGAAAACGCGTTGTTGCCCAGTTGGGGTTTGCTGCCGTGGCATTGAAGTCCTCTGGTTTTG
>CAZDYR010000133.1:0-6656 GCA_964509625.1 uncultured Smithella sp.
CCTTTTAATTATGTCCCCCGCTACCCTGACTACCTAATACCCTCAAGGGCACGCTTAGCGAGGGCACGCGCGGCGGGGGCAGTAGGGCGCGCCTTGTGATCATCCGGTTATTTGCTAAACGCACCGCTTCGGACTGCTCGGGGAGCAGTCCCTACCATTTCCACCTCCGTCACTCAGGTGACACCTCCGCCACGCGTGCCCTTTAGGGTAGCGGAGGATATCAAAATCAACCACCTCGACAGCCTGGCACGATTTGTTTGGTTATTGCATATCAACGAGATTAGCTGTGCTCGCAGGTGTTTTCAGCCGCTTGGCACTAACGGTTGAGCGTAAAAGGCGCTCATTCTGCCGGAATTTCACGAAAGAACTTTTTCGTTTTTAACCATTCCTCCGGAGACAGACGTTCAAATTTTCCGGATGTTGCGGAGAACATATTGACATTCAAATCCCTTTCGGCGTCATCAAAATAAACGAGGCTTTTTATAATTTGAAAAAACATTTCTTCCCCAACGGTGTATTTGCGGCCGGCAGTCCGCAAAAGATCCGGCAAGGAATACCCCTCATGTTCCATGATAAACTTAAGGTCGATAAAATCTTTACAAGTGCCCCGCTGATTTATCGCGATAAGTTTCATGCAGGCCAAGTCGATGAGAGATGCAACCGGCAACGGGAAGCCGGGATCCGTAACAGGCTGTTCCATCAGTGGATAGGGATACTGAAAAATACTGAACCCGGTATCGTTTAAGTTCAGCACAAGTGTGTTCTTTTCAATTTTTTCGGCAGACAGCTTAAAATCGGAGCTGAATGCAAGCTGCATGCGGTGATGCCATTGCAAACTATCAATGTCTTCCGGCGTAAAAAAATCAAAATCAACAGACAGTCGATGCCCCAGATGCAGCGCTATGGCTGTGCCACCGGCCAGATAGGTTTGCCCGGGCAAATCCTTCAAAACAGGATTTTTCAGTATGGCCGCCATATCGGCGGTAATGCAGCGGAAAAACATCGTGTCGACTCCCGTGGAATGCCGAAAATCAATGAAAAGTAGTTAACTGTTTTAGGGCTCAGATTCCTGCTCTCTTTGACAACACGCGTTATGAAATCCGCTCCGTACAAGGAAAGAGCTGTCTTGAACTCGCCTTCCGTCCCCCATTCAAGAATCCGCTCGGTTATAATATATTTGTCGCTTTCGGGATTAAGAGAGGACTTGTCCCAAAACAGTCTTTTTTTCTGATTGATAATTTCCTGGATCGCCGTCATTTATCACATTTCCCGTTTAATCCCACTGTTTAAGTTTCAGCGGATACCCTAAAACGTTTGATCCGAGCTGAATATTGCAACCGCCAAAATGTGCCAGCGTACCTGATTTAAGCTGATAGCCTGCTTGCAAACAAACTACTTTTCATCTTGAAGAGTAACAAAGGAACTATTTAAAATCAAATAATAATTATGCTTTATTACCCTTCCACGGATATCAGGTTGCGCTTTTCCAGTTCGCCTAGGAACGCAAGCACTTCCGCCAAGCACTGCCCCGCTTCTACCTCATAGGACTCGCAAAGCCGTTTGCACAGTTCTTCAACAGTGATCGGCTTCTCCAGATTCTGCCAGATGACCGCCGCGATATTGTTGAGGCCGTAGTACTTGCCCCGGTCGATGTCCGCCATCACCAGTTCGTCATCCACCGGCTCCGCGATCGGATCACTGCTGCGGACAACTTTGCTTTTCATCGTAATCGCCATATATCTTTCTTCCTTCTTCCTTTCGCTTCTTGTGTCCCTCGCCGGCGGGGGTAGGAGGTGGATTATCTACGGCCATGAGCTATGAGCCACGAGCTATCTGCTCTTCAGCCTCTCGCCTATTGCCCATTGCCCATTACCCATTACCTCTCGCCTATCGCCCATTACCCATTACCCATTACCTCTCGCCTATCGCCTATCGCCCATCGCCTACAACGGTATATTATTATGTTTCTTGACCCGGCGGGCTTCTTTCTTGTCCTGCATGGCCTCCAGCACGGCGATAATGCGTTTGCGGGTCTGGCCCGGCAGAATCACTTCGTCGATGGCGCCCAATGAAGCGGCAAAATACGGGTTATTGAATTTTTCCTCGTATCCCGCGATCAGCTCGGCGCGCTTGGCCGCCGGGTCTGCCGCCGCAGAAATTTCACTGCGGTAAATGATGTTGCAGGCGCCTTCCGCGCCCATGACGGCGATTTCCGCCGTCGGCCAGGCCATGACATAGTCCGCCCCCAACTGCTTGCAGCACATGCCGATATAGGCGCCTCCATAGGCTTTTCTCGTAACGACCGTGATCTTCGGCACAGTGGCTTCCGAATAGGCGTGCAGCAGTTTGGCGCCGTGGCGGATGATGCCCGACCATTCCTGTTCCGTGCCGGGCATGTAGCCGGGAACATCCGTGAAGGTCAAAAGCGGAATATTGAAAGCGTCACAGAACCGAATGAACCGCGCGGCCTTGTCCGAGGCGTTGACGTTGAGAACGCCCGCGTAAAACATGGGATTGTTGGCAATGACTCCCACCGGTTTGCCCATGACGCGTATCAGAGCGACAATGATATTCTGCGCCCACTGATCATGCAGTTCAAACATCTCGTTGTTATCGGCTACCGACTTGATGATGGCTTTCATATTATAGGCACGCGCCGCCTTATCAGGAATGATCTTATTCAATTCCGGGCATTCCCGGTCAGGTGTATCGGTTGTTTCTTTGACGGGCAGGAGCGAATTGCAGCTGTCCGGCAGGTAGGAAAGCAGGACTTTGATTTTATCGATGCAGTCCGTGTCGTTTTCCGTAACGACATGGCAGACACCGCTTTTGGAGGCATGCGCCACCGCGCCGCCCAGATCTTCCTGGGTTACCGATTCGCCAATAACGGCCTTAATAACTTCCGGGCCGGTAATGTACATGTAGGATGTGTTTTTCACCATGAAGATCCAGTCGGTCAGCGCCGGGGAATAGACGGCACCGCCTGCCGTCGGTCCCATGATGGCGGTAATCTGCGGGATATAGCCCGAGGCAATGGTGTTGCGATAAAAGATACCGCCGTACCCTTCAAGCGATGGAACGCCTTCCTGAATCCTTGCGCCGCCGGAGTCATTGATGGCAATAAACGGCTTCTGAGCGTCGAGCGCCATGTCCATGACCTTCCAGATTTTTTTGGCGTGCATTTCACCCAGCGTGCCGCCCGCGGAGGTAAAATCCTGGGAAGCCGCAAAAACCGTGCGGCCGTTGACTTTGCCGAAACCGGTGATGACGCCGTCGGCCGCGATTTCTTTCTTATCCATGCCGAACAGATTGGAACGATGCTGTACAAAAAGCTGGACTTCCTGAAAGGTTCCCGGATCAAATAAATGATCCAGCCGTTCACGGGCGATCAATTTGCCGCCGTCGCGCTGTTTCTGAACAGCCTTGGCACCGCCCATCTGCATCAGCGCCTGAACTTTTGCCTCGTAATTCTGGATCTTCCCCTGCGTTGTTGCCTGTTTTACCTCGTCGCCCATAAAGAATCTCCTTTATATTTATATTATCGTTTTTATCTTGACGCGTATCAGGGTGTAAGCTACTATCGCGGCCCGGGCTTTACCGTGCCGCGAAACAGTCTCCCAATATGACGATTGCTTTCGTGTTTAACCTTTTTAGAAAAAACTGGCAAGCCTGAATTATAAGATATGCGCACCTTCAAAATGATCCTGGAATATGACGGCACGGCCTACTGCGGCTGGCAAAGACAGCCCAACGGCATCTCCATTCAGCAGATTCTGGAAGAAGCCGTGGCGCGCATAATCGGTGAAAATGTATCGATTATCGCCTCCGGCCGCACGGACGCGGGCGTGCACGCGCTCAATCAGGTGGCCAGTTTCCGGGCACAAACATCGCTCGCGGCTAATAAAATGTTTCTGGGCATCAACAGCGTTTTGCCGCAGGATATTGTCGTGAAGGATTTACAGGAGGTCCCGCCCGATTTCAACGCGCTCAAACACGCGAAGGGCAAAGTTTACGTTTACCGGATCAAAAATCAGCGGCGACGCCCCGTGCTTGGCCGTCAGTATTTCTGGTTTGTCCGGTATAAACTGGATCTGGAGAAAATGCGTGAAGCCGCGTCCTGTTTAACCGGAGAACATGATTTTTCCGCGTTTTGCGCGACGGGCTGCGACATTCAGGACCGTATCCGAACACTGAACCGGATTGACATTCACGCGGGCCGCGAGGACATGCTGGAAATTACAGTTGAATCCGGCGGCTTTTTACGGCATATGGTTCGTAATATCGTCGGCACCCTGGTGGATGTGGGCCGGGGCAAACTCAAGCCGGAAGACATGAACGACATTATCGCATCCGGCGACCGGACCAAGGCCGGCACGGCCGCTCCCGCCTGCGGCCTGTTTTTAAAGGAGGTTCAATACTGAAGTCGTGAAAGTTTTACTACTCGGGCATAAAGGCATGCTGGGAAGCGATCTCGCGGCGCAATTTCAATATCGTCATGAGGTCGTCGGCATGGATATTAAAGAAATCAACATCACCCGCGCGTCTGACTGCCGTCACGCCGTATCCGAGGTTCAACCCCAGCTGGTCATTAACGCCGCAGCCTACACCAACGTGGACGCCTGTGAAACAGCCAAAGAGGAATGCTTCGCGGTCAATGCCGAAGCGGTAAAAAACATCGCCGAAGCCTGCCGCGAAAAAAATATCACGGTTGTCCACTACAGCACGGACTATGTTTTTGACGGAAACGGCAGCCGCCCTTATCTGGAGGATGATCCCTGCAATCCGATCAACACATACGGGGCGTCCAAGCTGACGGGCGAACATCACCTGCGCCATACAACCGACAACTTTCTGATCATCCGCACCGCCTGGCTCTACGGCGCGAAGGGGAAAAATTTTGTGCAGGCCATTCTGGAGCGCGCCAGGTCAACCGGCAAACTGACCGTCGTGGACGACCAGACAGGCTCGCCCACCTGCACGCGCGACCTTGCCGCGGCAACGGAGCTCCTGGTGGACAAGAACGCCCGCGGCATTTTTCATGTCACCAACCGCGGGTTTTGCACCTGGTATGATTTCGCCCGTAAAATCCTGAAAGAAGCGCGCCTGGATACCGTTGAACTTACGCCGATGAAGAGCAGCGATCTTGAGCGGGCGGCCAAACGCCCATTCTACAGTGTGCTTGGGATGCAGAAATTTATGAATGTAACCGGAAAAACCATGCAGCCGTGGCAGCTCGCGTTTTCGGATTACTATCAATACATGACCAGCCGAACCTGCTTCAGTGAAGCCAGCCGCCCGAAAACCTCCTGAATCAGTCAACCCGCTTTTCCCCGTTGATTGTTTCTCATCTGACGGGCTGAGCCGCGCCTGCCGGCAGGAACACGGAATGGTTAAGTCCCGCGTCACGCGCATTAATCCATTGACATCGAAATTCAATTTTCCTATAGTCCCGCAGATTTAGAAACAGGAGCAGCCGGTGATTTATTTTCGCAATGTCAGCCTGTCATTTTTGGACAGACAGCTGTTCGATCAGATTAACTGGACGATTCATCCGAGAAGCCGCATCGGCCTGGTGGGAGATAACGGCACGGGCAAAACCACGCTCTTTCGGGCCATCCTCGATCAGGTTCATCTTGATTCGGGCTTTATTGACATTCCCGACCGGAAGCAGAAGAAAATCGGTTATCTGCCGCAGGATCTGGTCGAACTCGAGACAACCGGTCTGATTGAATATCTTCGCCGGAAAAGCGGCATCGCGCATTTGGAAGAAAGTATCCGCGGTCTGGAACAGCAGATTGCGCACGCCAGGCCCAACACGCACGAGTACAGCGAGCTCACCCGCCATTACGCCGATCTGACCGCCGAATTTTCAGCCCGTGACGGCTACGCCTTTGAAGCGCGCGCCAAACAGATCCTCAAGGGATTCGGCTTTCGCGAAAGCGATTTTGATAAAACCTGCGATCTGTTTTCCGGCGGCTGGAAAATGCGGATCCTTCTGACCTCGATATTGCTTGCCCGGCCGGATATCATGCTGCTGGACGAACCCACCAACCATCTGGACACGGAAAGCATGGAGTGGCTGGAAAGCTATCTCAAAGATTACCACGGCACCATCCTGGTCGTATCCCACGACCATTTTTTTCTGGACAAGATCGCCACGCAGATCGCGGAACTGGCGAACCGGCGCATCCATATCTACAAGGGAAACTACACCTACTATCTGTCCGAAAAAGACCGGCGGCGCGAAGCGCTGATCAAGGAGATGGAACTGCAAAAAGCGCAGATCAAGAAAATTGAAGAGTTCGTGGAGCGGTTCCGCTACAAGGCCACCAAGGCCTCTCAGGTGCAAAGCCGCATCAAGATGCTGGAAAAATTTAAAGACATTCAACTGGAAGGCTCTTCCAGAAGCGTCGCGATGAGATTCCCGGAAGGCCAGAAAAGCGTGAAGGAAGTGGTCCGGGTCTCCGATCTGGGACATGCCTATGGTGATCTGACGGTTTTTTCCGGTTTGAACTTTTCACTTTTCCGCGGAGATAAAGTTGCCTTCGTGGGCGTGAACGGATCAGGCAAATCAACGCTGTCAAGGCTTCTGAGCCTTTCGGAACAGCCCACCCGAGGCAGCGTGACATACGGCGACCATGTCAACATGGCCTTTT
>CAZDYR010000134.1:0-6649 GCA_964509625.1 uncultured Smithella sp.
ACCCCAATGTCAAAGTGCTGATGACCAGCGGCTATTCCAGCAGCCGGCAGACGGACGAATTGACGCTGGCCGGCGCGTCCGGTTTTATCCATAAACCCTATCGTCCGGAAGATCTCCTTTTGAACATCCGGCAAATTCTTGACAAACCCGCGGGGTAATGCCCCTGCTCCGTAAATGAGTGTTGATTCTCCCCGGCTTACGGCGGGGTGGCTGATTCAGATATGGGTTTATAACCTTTGCAAAGCAGCAGAGGGGTATAGCTCAAGCGCCGCGGATCATCCAGATAACGCATAAAATCATCATAAAGCTGACGATACCCTCCCGGGTAAGACGACTCGATTAAATCATTGACGGCCCTGCCTGCGGTTTCGATCTTTTTGGTTAAGTTAAACCGGTCGCTGTCTTTGATCTCTCCATAAAATAAATTATGCGCCATCAGTTCAACATGGATATTGTTTAAACCGGCGTCATAGAGAAAGGAATATAATTTGCGTCCGATAAAGGTGTCAACATTATAGCGTTCGTCAATGGCGCTCATGATCTGATGCAACATATCCATCGCGGCTTTCGGCAGCTCATAATGGATCAGGCAATTATAATCCAAATCCAGCAGGCACAGACATCCACCCGGTTTCAGACAGTCAATCAAATTTTTAACAATATCAACGGCGCCAATCCGGTAATACTCCAGAACAAACCGGATCCAGATTAAATCAAATTTGCCGTACTGATTTATCGGATTCCTTAAATCATGCAGACCAAATTCAATCCCTTTCTGGCGGCCATAATTCTTTACGGCATAATCAATCCGTTCCCTTGAATAATCGAGACCGAGAACGCTGCCGCCCGGCTGCGCCATCTCACCGAGTATGGCGGTCGTAATGCCGGCACCGCATCCAGCGTCCAGCACGCGCATTCCGGGCTCTACACCACACCAGGCCGCCTGCCTGCGCACGGCGTCAGGATTCGTTTTAACATCGAGACGAACGGCTTCTTCCTCGCTTTCCATGAAATAAACATCCGCTGAAGATGCTTTATTCGCCGATGATTCGTTTTGCATGATCCGCTCCTGAAGAAGAATGATGCTGCTGCACGCCGAAGGCCTGCGCACCTTTCGCGGCACTCCAGAGCCGGTCAGGTTGCGCATTTTTTAGCAGAATCACAAAATCCGCGCAAGAAATTTACCGCGTCAGCCGCTCTTCTTCCGCATTATTTTTTTGATTTTTCCTTGGCTTCATAGGCCGGCAGCAACCTCTTTTTTTCTCTGACAATCCTGAGATACTTGCCAAGCCCTACCGCGTTAAACTGATCCTGAATAATATGATCCAAAGACACGATCTGATCATGTCCGGAAGGAAGCGCGAGCGGCTCAAGCACCAGATGATTGTTATGCCTGCTGAAACTCGCATGAACAAATTGCACCGCAAGACGCGTGATCCCGGATAGGGTGATATAGTTGGCTTCCACCACCAGGCCCTCCTGGAACACCATCGCTTTCAGATAATCCGGCAGGGCAAAAACGTCGATGATTCTTTCGGTCAGGTAGGGAGAATACTTATCAATAAATATTTCGTCAATCCGCTCATCATCGGGCGCGTGGAGCTTTTTATAAACATGAAGGATCATCCTGCCGATTTCGGAAAATAAACCGCCCAGTTCAACTTTCTTGGCCAGATCTTCCCTCAGACCCATCTGCTGCGCCAGAATCTTTCCGATAATGGACGCGGCGAAACTGCGGGCGAAAATCACTTCGACCTTTTCATCATCACGGGCCAGATACTGCTGGGCAAGAATGATAATCAACGCTTTGGTATGGCTCATGCCCAGCCGTGTCACCACTTCATAAAAAGTATGAATCGTGCCTTTTTTCAAACTTCCGTAATAAGCGGAATTGGCAACATTGAATATCTTCATCAGAATTTCCTGGCCGATACGAAATTTCAACATTTCAATTTCGTTGTTGCTTGCCTCAACATTATCCAGAATAGCCAGAACATCCGGGGAAAAACCCAGTGTTTCCGCGTCCAGCATCTTTTCTTCAATGACATCGAGAAGACTCAGTATTTCTTCCTGTTGCATTTTTTCATTCTCCTTCCAAAAGGCTGATGCCGGTTTGTCCGGACTTTCCGCTTATTCAGGTAATGCCCCTGCCGGCTCAGTATCGGCCGGTCAACACAAACGCCGCCCAGTCAGATGGTCCGTATCCTGATTGAATCATCCCATTCTGCGCCGTTCTTAATGAATCGGCCGCAGAGGTGCTTTTCTTCAGATTTTCATAAAACATCCCCATGAAAACCGCTCTCGCTTTGTCTTCAACCTCCCAGAGCTGAGTCACAACCTGGGGACTGACGGCGTAAAGCCATGCGCTTGTCATTCCGGACACTCCGCTTTTCCTTGCGGGATAATTTTCTTCCGCCGGGCATGGGCTCAGCACGGCCGTTCGGCCGCTTAATCGCAGACGGAAGATGTCCTGAATCTGCGGGCATTCCCTATTGTGCCCTGCCGAATCCACAAGTGAACAGGAGTCGGAAAGCGCTTCTTTTGCGAAACAATCACACAGAATCCGGTGAATGATCTCATAATGACCGGTTAAAGGCTGATCCTCTTTCGAAGCCGCTGTCTGCACAGCGTAATCAGCCTGAGGAAATATTTTTTTCAGCACATTCATTTCCGCCGCGGCACGGGGAGCCGATTGCTTTTTTTCAACGCATCGCGCATCAGAAAGAATCATGACGTTCTTTAAATCTGTTGTGGAATTCTTTACCAGTAAATGTTTCAGCAATCCCGCGTGGGGCAGATAAAAGATGGTAAAACCATCCACCAGATAAGACTGCACATAACGCATCGACGCAAAAGGCAGGCTGTAAAGGGACCCGTGAGGCACAAAACCGAGCCGGTCTCCGTAAACAAAAGGAATCACCGGCCTTAAAAAAGTATCATAAACTTTTTCAGCCACAGCATCGGCTTTAACTTTATCCTTCGACAGGATGGCACTTAAATAGGCATCCGTAAGCCGGTCAACATCCTTACGCGACATCTGAATTTTTTCCTGATGGAAACCATTCCTGCTGATCACCCATATATATAAAGCCTGTTCTCCGGTGAAATAGGCAAACAGGGTTGTGTTTCCATCCAGCAGGCGTTGAAGATCGTTCGTCTCCAGAGGAACCACACGGCAAGCTGAATAAAGAAATGCATCTTTCTCTTTGATTCCCTCAAGTAATCGCATGTATTCCGTTCGGGCCTGCTTAATTTTTTCAACCCTGTCCATAAAGACGGCGGGTAAGCTGACCGGCGACAGGATCCTTAGGCAGTTCTCCGTTAATTGCCTGCGGTAAAAATGAATTCGTTTGACATCTTCTGACGGGGCGTAATTTTGACTGCCGACCTCTTTTGAGATCCGGTTGATCAACAGGGCCGCCTTTGCCCGTTCGGCCGTTTGAAAGGCTTCTTGCTTACGGCCCCCTGAAACATGCATTTCCAGAAGCGTCTCGTAGATCACCTGACCATTGAAAAAACCGATTCCCCTGGCGTCCGCCTCACGTGAAAACCATGAAACATTCTTTTCCATCAGTTCCAGGGCTTTGTCCATCGCCTTGACCGCCCGGGCCGTCTCGCCTGCGGCCTTATCGTAATGAGCGAGAATCATTTCCGCCCAGATGGAATAAGAAACCAGCTGATACCGCCCGGCCATTTCGGCAAGCGCTTTTACCGCCTGGAGTCCTTCGGACCGCCGGTTTTTATCGAGAAGATAAACATGACTGAGAAAAAAAATATTGTCGGCTTCGCCAAGACGATAACCGGCCTTGCGGGCAATCCGGGCAGACGTTTCAAGATTTTTAAACGCTTCCGGCGCTTTCCCGTCAATTCCGAAAGACAGCCCCCGATAATTCAGTACATCGCACGCCATCAATGACGGGATGATCTCCGGGAAGAAACGTCGGACTTTTGTTTTTTGAATCTTCGCGTTGAGCGCGGAAACCTGATCCCAATGAAACATGGCGTCGGGCATATTCCGACGAATCTGCTGATAAAAGTCATCATCGAAATCCAGACGGCAGAGCCTGCCGGATACCGCCGACAAGTAATCCGCCAGGATCAGGTTCATGCCATAGCCCAGTTCGGTATCGCGCCTCAGTGCCATCAAGTCGGGATCATCTGACTGATCCTCGCCGGCCGCAAGGGCCTGTCTGAAATATTCGCGTGCCTTGACATAATCGCCTTTTTTTTGATGACAGTACGCGTAGTTATAAAAGACAAAGGCACTGAAGGGAGGGCTGGTCCATTTTTTCGCCAGTTCTTCCGTGACGAGATAAGCCGTTTGAAAGCGGCCGAAATGGATGAGCGCGGATATCTTGCGGCTGAGAGCGGTTCCTTCGCCGGAAAGATTATTCCGCCTCCGAAATTCGTGAATCGCTCGGTCAAAAAAATGCAGGGACCGCTCCTCGTCACCGACGGATTCAAAATCCGTCGCGACGCGAAGGAAAATATAAGGAACGGCCCAATCGCTCATGCGTCCGGCGTTTTTGATCTGGTTGGCCTGCATAGGAGGAATATCGGCGTCGTAAGGACCGTCCAGTTGAACCGTCACAAGAAAACCGGGAGGCGCAGGCACCACTTCCATGAGACTGGCGCACCCCCCCAAACCCATCATGGATATCAGCAGCAGCAACCGGACACGGCGGGAAAAAGAGTGAAGCATCATTAAGTCCATTCTTAATCAACCACCTCGCAGCAGACTGTCGAGGCATGAAAGGAACATCATTATCTCACAGTAAGCTACGGAGAATCAAAACTCGTCCCGCGAGCGGGATTGACATTGGTAAGGGTCTTAAAGCTTTGCAAACACAGCCTTGTCCACTGAACAACGCTATTTCAGAAATCCCTGAATGATCCGGTTGACGGCCTGATCATAGTTCAAGCCCAGGCTCATCAGTTTTGTCAGCTGATCGCTTGCAATCTTACCGATCGAGGCTTCATGAGTTAATTCCGCGTCAGGATGACCGGCTTTCAGCGACGGCATGGTTTCATTGGTCCCGTTATCCATAATGATCGCGTCGCATTCAATGTGGCCGAAACACTTGTTTTGCGCGTCCATTGTCGCGTAGAATATCTGTTTGGAGTGATCTTTCATCACGGATCGCGATATCATGTTGGCGCGGCTTCCCGCGCCGCTTAAAACAATATTGTTTGTCGAAACGGCCGTCTGCCGCCCGTCCGTCAGAACGCGTTCCGTAATCAGCAAGAGACTGTCCGGCCCCAGCACCGCCTCATTGACGCGATTGGCCTCATCCACGCCGCCGATCTGGGTTAATTCCATGTTCGCCTGAGCGCCTTCGGACAGATATACTTTGGTGGTCGGATTGAGGGTCCTTCTACCCCTGCCTTCGCCGGTGGCATAGTGTTTTTCAACATAGGTCACTTTGGCCCTTTTGCCGACCTTAAATTCATGGATTCCGGCATGACCTTCCGGCTCGGACGAACCACAATGGATGCCGCAGCCGGCAATGATCGTTACCTCGGCCTCGTCTCCAATGATGAAGGAATTGTAAACCACATCATAGAGACCCGCCTGGCTTAAAATAACGGGGATATGAACGGATTCATTTTTGGTTCCCGGTTTGATTTTGACAATAATGCCTGTTTCCTCGGCATTGGTTTCGATATTAATGTTGGCCGAGACATGCCGGCTCAAAAGCTTGCCGTTTTTCCGTATATTATAGGCGCCCTTGGGCAGATCTTCCAGTTCGGCAACCGTCCTGAGCAGTGATTTATCTAAAGCATCCAGCATCATGTTCTCCTTCACAGCTGTTCCGATACGTGCACACACTTAAATCATCCAGAAGCGGCATAGCGCCCGCCAAATCTCCGTCGTAAACAATTTTACCGGACTGAATGATCAGGATAACGTCCGCCGCCTCTAAAAAGGCCCTGTTATGGCTGACCACGATAGTGGTCATACGGTTCCCTTTCAACTCTTTTTTCAGAAGGCTGACCATCGGGCCAATCGTCCAGAGATCGATTCCCGTATCCGGTTCATCGTATATCGCCAGTTTGGGATTGGCGGCAATGGTAACCGCCAGCTCGATTTTCTTGATTTCTCCGCCGGAAAGCTTGGTGTCCACTTCCTTGTCCAGAAAAGACAAAGGACAAATACCCACCCGCCGCAGAATGTCCAGAAGTTTATTTTCATCCTCAATACCGGTGGCGATGGTCAGCAGGTCGCGAAATGTAATGCCTTTAAAGCGCGCGGGCTGCTGAAAGCTATAGGCGATTCCCGCTTTGGCCCTTTCGGTAATCGTGAGTGCGGAAATATCCTGCCCATTGAAAGCAATGGTGCCTCTCGATACCGGATTAATCCCCATAATCAATTTAGCCAGCGTGGTCTTGCCGCTACCGTTAGGACCGGTGATCGCGTAAAATTTACCATCATCAAAAGTGAAATTGATCCCGTCGATGATGTTCCGCAAACCGCTGCTGTTCTCCTCGTTTTCCGGTACGGTAAAATATAAATTTTTTAATTCCAGCATGGATTGAATCTGCCTTTTCTTTGATAATTTTCAGATTTTAAATATATGATGATTTATCATTTCTGTCAATAGGAAGGACAAGGTAATGGGTAATGGGTAATGGGTAATGGGTTATTGGT
>CAZDYR010000135.1:0-6640 GCA_964509625.1 uncultured Smithella sp.
GCCTTGGCTATCCGGCATCCGCAGCAAAGATCATCTTGCAGCCCTGAATATTCTGCCGGCGCTTACCGAGAAACTCACGTGGGAACAGCGACGTCTTCTTGCCGATCGCGCGCCCGTGACTATTAATGTGCCCAGCGGCTCCAGCATTGCAATTGATTATACTTCCGGGGAAATCCCGGTCCTGGCCGTCAAACTCCAGGAAATGTTCGGTCTGGCCGACACCCCGGATATTGCCGGTGGACGGGTCAAACTGCTTCTTCATCTTCTCTCACCTGCCCGAAGGCCCGTTCAGATCACCCGGGATCTCAAAGCATTCTGGAACACCGCCTATCCGCAGGTGAAAAAAGAATTAAAGGGCCGCTACCCGAAACACCCCTGGCCCGACGACCCCTGGAACGCCCCGCCGACAAGAAAGACAAAAGGGCGGAATTGAAAAAATGTTAAAATTAAACTTTGATTGACAATTTGCATGGTTTTATGTCGAATGAAAGCGATGAAGCGTAATTTTGATAAAGAGGCCGCTGCCTGGGATGACAAGCCACAGCGGATTAAATTAGTACAAAATATCGCGGACGCAATAACCGGAGAGATTCATTTAACTGCGTCTATGAATGTGCTGGATTTCGGTTGCGGGACGGGTCTGTTAACCATGCAATTACAGCCTTTTGTCCGCTTTATAACGGCTGTCGACAGCTCTTCAGGCATGCTCGATGTCTTAAACGATAAAATCAAAAAACAAAATGTCACCAATGTAAAGATCCGCCTTCTGGATATTGAAAAGGGCGGCGTGTTGGAGGGCCGTTATGATCTGATCACCAGCAGCATGACTTTTCATCACATTAAGAATATCAGGTTTGTTCTGAATCGATTTTACGATATCCTGGCCCCGGCAGGAAAGCTTTGCATTGCCGATCTGGATGCTGATCAAGGTCAGTTTCATGAAAACAATGACGGCGTTTTTCACTTTGGTTTCGACAGGGAAATCCTGAGCAGTATGCTAAAAGAAGCAGGCTTTCGTGACGTCAGATATCGCACGGCGGCAAGCGTTATCAAGCCGGTTCAGGGATCACAGGAAAGAGCGTTTACGGTATTTCTGGCCACGGCCGGCAAATTCAGGGACCAATAGGGATGCCCTAAGGTATTTAAATTTTATTTTCATCCTTTCACGATCTTATCCTGTCAATCCACATTTCTTCAGGGCGTATCCCCCCGTTGTCCGTTGAGCCCAGGAAATTAACAGCCAGATTCTACAGGATTCGGTCAGGATGTTTTAACGACAATGCTCAAATATCAGGGCGACAGATTTGCCCGCCGTTTGCCTGATTGTTTTATTGCACTATATTTCCTGCTCTCCGAATGAATCGCGTACTAAGTTCCATGAATAGATCGATGGTCTGGCGAAATTTCTTTTAACATCTCCGATGCTCTCTCCGCGTATTTCAATCTGGTTCAGATTTTGTGGCGCCATTCCCGCCCGGTTCGCCCAGACAAAGGTGGGGATTTCGTCTGGAGAAAAGCCCATAATATTGGCTGCTACCATGTCTGTTGCCAGAGGATTGGTACCGGCGATGATCAAATCCATCTTGACCAGCTCGCCGCCGCTCGGTCCTTCTCCTTCCATGGCGGTGGAGGCGTCAATCACCACAAGGCCCAGTTTGTTGGCCCGAACCATATCAACAACAGTGGCCGCCGCGCCGGATGATTCGACATCCGCTCCGTCTTCGTGGACCAGATACCGCACAGATCCGTAGACGGCGCCGGGGTATGTTCCGATCAGGTTCTTCATGCCCAGGGTCACACCGGAAAGGTTGTGGGTCTTCATCATGGGAACGGAGCAGAGCATATCAATTTCCGTCAGGGTATGATGGAGAGAAATATTGTCATAGACGAAGCTATTTGGCACGGGCACCGTTACCATATCTCCGGTGTGAAGGTTAATCAGGGGGATACTCATGGAACCGGCAAGGCTGGTGTATCCGAGAGAATCGAAAACATACTGCTGCATGCCATCCAAAATGGCCGTGTTCTTTGTCCGATAGACGACGCCATCCTTTAAATTGAAGCCCGTCGCGCACGCGGAACCTTCACCGATGAGGACCTCTTTTCCCGCGGACTGCATGAGAGTGGCCAGCGCCCTGACGACTTCGGGATTGGTGGTCGACCTCGGGTCTTCCGTCACCAGATTGGGTTTGAGCATGATCTTCTGCTTTCCTGCCGTAACGGCCGATATGCCGCCCAGGAGGGCGATGGCCTCCTCCACGGCCAAGTCGATCCGGTTATTTTTAATTCTGGCAATGGATACGGGGGATGTCTTCAGGTTGGTTCCCCAGGTCATTTTCCAGCTTCCGGTGATCTCCGCCTGTTGCGCGGAAATAAGGGCGGCTCCGTCAAGAAGAGGGCTCCAGGTCTCGGACGGATCGGCGGTTATCGTGGCGCTCCCCGGTATCGAAGTAACATGCTGGTGTCCTGCTAAATTTACCGCCAGGACTTGCGGGCCGGTTCCCGGAGGTACAAGATTGACGGAGGAGCGGCCGGGCTCATCGGTGTCATAAACCGTTGCATCCCCGGAAGGCGTGAAGTTCATCTGCAAAATGGTGCGGCCCTGATAAATGACCCGGCCATCCCAGAGGCCACCGTTATTGGTCAACTCGATCCGGTCGGCCATATATTTGGGGAATCCGAGTTGACGGCCTCCGTCGCACGCGTACTGATCGTCGACAGGCATGGTAACGGTATATAGACAATCCTGGCCTTGATACTTGCACATGAGCATCACGTACCCTTCATGGTACGGGACGAGGGGGGCTGTTACATTATAATAAAAGACGACAGTGACAACAACCGCGAGGTTATCTGGCATGTCGAATGCTGTAGGAAGAATCTGACGGTAAAGCGACGAATTCGTAGTCAGGTAAAAAGCGGTAATCCCGCGCTGGCCCTCGTAGGACGAATCCTGAACGCCCGTATCGGAAGAATTCCATACCACACCACCGGAATTACCGCCGCTGGAGCAACCGATGAGAGATGCTGTAATAAATCCCGCTGCCGCGCCGGCACCGGCTATCAGAAAATCTCTGCGTGTTAAATCTATTTTCGTCATGGTTATGCTCCTTTCGAACTTACGGTAATGCTGATGTCTTGCGTCAGGGGAACAAGTTGAAGCTCCCTGGTGATGCAACTTTTTGTTCTTGAGCATTTTCGCCTGCCTTAAAATAACGGGCGTTAAGCAGTGTTTAGAGGCCGGTCTTAAAATTTCAGTTTCTAGTGTGCGGAGTCAGAGTGGGTAAGATCAGTTTCCGGTATAAGTAGTGTGTAGAATCACAATTAAAATTTTCATGGATTATGAATAATGTCTTTTTCAAAAGGAGCGTGTCGCCCTGCATAGTGCCGCGAGGATCATGCAAATTATTAATTTAAAACGGAGCGCTTTTGTCTTGAATATGCGTTGAATTATACACCCTATTGAAAACAAGACAAGAAAATTAATAGTTAATGTAGGAAAGGAGTACGCCCTTAAGTATTTAAGTTGTTGTCTTCTTTCTTTTACAATCTTTTCCTGGCAATCGACAAAATAGCTGACCGGCTTGATATACTTAATTTCTTAAAGGCGTCCCACGTTTGTTAAGGGAGTGAACGTCGATAAGCGATGCAGGGACGTTAAACCTGAACAGACCCTGTTTCATGATTTTTGCGCCTCCAGCGGCAGAATCTTTTTATACAGCAGGATCATTAAAAAACCGGTTATATACATCGTAATGCCGTAAATGGCCGTCGTGACAAACATGGAGCTGTAGAAGTCGCCCATCAGGTCCTGAATCAGGAGGGCAATTGTTATAGCCAGCGTGGAGTTGCGCAGGCCGACCTCTATCGAAATGGCCCGGGTCTGATAGTTCCCAATCCGGAAGAGTCTGGGAACAAAGGCGGCCAGCAGCATGCCCAGGACCGACAGGGAAACGACCATGATGTAAAATATGACGCTGTAGCGATGCGTTTCCGCGAATTTTTCAATATTAGTATAAAGTCCCACGCCGATGACCAGGAGCAGGGCAATGACGCCGAGAGCCGAGAAAAACGGCGTTGTCTTTATGGCAAAGTTGAGCCATTTCCACCGGATGGACATGCCGAGGATCAGGGGCACAATCACCAGAACGATGATGGTCTGGACAATCAGGCCGGTGGGGATGTTGATGTCGGGAATGTTGGCGCATAAGACCGTCATGATCAGAGGGGTGAAGAACAGGGCCAGCAGCGTCGAAATGGACGTCAACGAAATGGAAAGCGCTAAATCCCCTTTGGCATAGTAGGTCATGAGATTTGAAGTGACCCCGCCGGGGCAGGCGCAGATCAAAACGAGGCCGGCATAGATGAAGGGGAAGTTATGGTAAAAGCCCAGTGCATAAGCCATCCCCAGCGCCAAAAGGGGCATGAGAAACCACTGTAGAAAAATGCCGACGGCAATCCCTTTTGGTTTCTGAACGACCAGCTTGAAATCGTTGACGGTCAGGTTGAGGCCCATTCCCAGCATGACGAAGAAAAACATCAAAACGATGGAAACTTTAAAAATCCGGTCCAGCATGAGCTGGGCCGGGGGCTCTAGAAAACGGATGTAGGTGTAACGTTGTCCGTTCACAACCCCTTCCGCCAGAAGCGCCTTGAAAACCAGTTTATTGCCCAGCATCTCTTTAAGATTGGCATAGGATCGCGCCGTGCCGGTTTTTTCCAGTTCCTCGGCCTTGGGGATGGACACAATAAAGAGCTGGCCGTCCAGGCGCCGGACCATGAAGAGACCGGAGCGATTATCGCCTGCGGGGGTGACGCCTTCCAGGAAGCGCAGATTCCCTTCAAACGCCGTTTCTTCGGCTGTTGCCCAGTCGGCCTTCTGGCCACTTGCGGCCAGCTCCGTGAAAAGGGTGGAATTTTTATTTTTGGCGGCCGCCGAAAGATTGCGGTAAAGGGCTTCTCCCGCAAAAACGGCTCCGGCATTCAACATCATCAGGACCGGCAGGATCAAAAAAATCAATCGAAATTGCCATCGCGTGGAACCCGGGGAGGATTTACCCTTCATGGTCATGCTCCTTCTCTGCTTTAGTTTCAGTTCCGGCCGGACAATAGAACCGTGCCTGTTTCATTCTTCAGGCGTTTGATTCCTTCCTTTTCTTTAATCGCAGGGCTTCTCTCAGGCCTTTTTCCCGGATGACTTTTATTTTTAGGCGGGTCTCCGTCATTCGGAAGAAACGCTTGCCGTATTTTTTCAGCAGCTTTTTATCAATCTCAAAGCCGAGGCCCGGTCTTTTAAAAGGCTGAAGCATGGCGTTTTTATCCGGAATAATCGGCGCTATGATTCCCTCCCGGTATTCCGGTATCCATGATGGGTATTCCAGGGGATACTCCAGTGGTAGTTTGTTGTCTCTGTCTGCCAGGACAAGATTCCAGTTAACATAAAAACCGATTCCGTTCGTCCAGGTGTGCGGAGAGTAAAGGCGGTCACGCTTTTTACATTCATCAATTACTTTTTTTACCTGCGCGATTCCTCCGGCGAAAGTCGCGTCGGGCTGGTATACATGGAAGCAGTCCTTCTCGAACATTATTTTTATTTCGTCCCAGCCATAGTTGAGCTCGGCTCCGGAAATTTTAACTTTTGAATATTTTTTCAGTTCGGCACTGCCTTCATAGTCCCTTGAATCAAGGGGTTCTTCAAGCCATTCAATGCCCTGGTCGGCACAGGCATCCGCGAACTTCTTTGCTCTGGCCAGGTCCCACGCCGGGATATTGTCCACGATGGTTACAAGCCACCCCTGGTTGGCATCCACCCCAAGCACAAAGTCGTCACCGATCCCTTTTCTTGCTGCCGTGATCTGGCGTATGTCATCCTCTAATTTTATGCTTTTCACTCTGAGCTTCGCGCACTTGTAACCCTTTTTTTTCATTTCCTGTAGCCCCTCAACCCGCTGAACAGGATCGCGCATTTCACCTGTGGAGCAATAGACTTCAACAGGGCGGGCGTTACCGCCCAGGAGTTCGTATACGGGTTTCCCGGCCTTTTTCCCCATAATGTCCCAGCATGCGGGCTCTATCCAGAAGTTTCTCCAGCCGAGAAAACCGGCCTGTTTAAGCAATCCCTGCATGCGTTCGATATCAGTGGGATCAGCACCCAGGATATATCCTCCCAGAAGGTCCCCCAGGCCCTCACGTTCCGTACCCAGGGCCGAGCCGGCTGACCACCCCTCTATCCCTTCATCCGTAACAAGGCGTACAAGGGTAAATTTGTTATGCGTCTGCGGGTAGCCGGGGATCCAGGTTGGCCAGAAGGTTTCCTTTAGGGGCACCGATACATGGTAAAGTTCAATTTCTGATATTTTCATGGGCTTCCTCCTTCTTTTTTTATTCTTGAATATTGACTCTATTTTTAAATTGGTATAACCAATTTGTCAAGAATTAATTTTCAAGGTCAGGCATGGAGATCCTTGCCGGATTCTCAAAAGTCAGTCAGTTGACGTCGCCCCTGCGGTTCTCAACTGTCCCTGATCGAAGCGGAGAGTGATCGAAACGTGATAAAGCCCGATGCGCGAAATTTTCATTGCAATTCTTCCTCTCCGCGTATAATCGGTAATACCGCTTTTATTATTGGTATAACCAATGG
>CAZDYR010000136.1:0-6619 GCA_964509625.1 uncultured Smithella sp.
ACACGGAACATAACATCAAAGACCGGCTGGCCATGCGTGATCTGCTGGGAGAGTTGAGAGATAACGGCATGATCACAGGCGGCCCGCCCGCCTTCAGTAAGAAAGACCGGCAGGCCTTTGCCAATCAGCTGGACAGTTTTTTAGTCCGGCAGCTCAAAAATGATAACTAAAAAAATCCACATGGTATGCCCATGACCAAAATGCGGATCATCACCACCCGAATTGAACCGCTGGCTTCGCCGCAACGCCTGGACAGTTATTGTGCGGACCGTTTCACCTACCTGTCACTCCGGCAATGGTGGCAGGAGATTGTTGCCGGCAAGTTAAAAGTCGATGATATTGCTGTCACCGATCCCGCAAGACAGCTGCATGGTCTGGAAATTCTTGCCTGGGACGGCAGCGCGATCGTTGAGCCGGACGTCGATAAGGGATTTACCGTTCTTTACGAAGACCGGTGGTTTATCGCCGTCAACAAAACGGGAAATCTGCCGGTCCATCCTTCTGGAAGGTATTTTAACAACACACTCGTTGCCCTGCTTGAGGATCGCCGTGGCCGCAAGGTTTATCCGGTACACCGCCTCGACCGTGAAACATCAGGTGTGATCCTTCTGGCTTTTGATGGGAAAAGCGCGGGCGTCCTTTCCGAATCGCTGGCGAATGGTTCAAAAGAATATCTGGCGCTGGTACACGGAAATTTTCCGAATGGAGAGTTGATGGTCGATTTGCCTTTGGGAAATGATGACAAATCCCCCGTGAGCAAGAAACGCAAGGCGTGGACAGGCGGAACCGAAAAAGCCGGGACACGATTCCGAAAAGTGTTGACTGCCGGCGATATTTCCCTTGTCCGGTGCTTCCCTGAAACGGGCCGGCTTCATCAGATCCGCGCGCATCTGGCGGCTTTGGGATACCCGATTGTGGGCGACAAACTTTATGGCCGGGATGAAAACGCTTTTCTGAAATTTATCAAGGAAGGCTTCACCGCCGACTTGCAGAACATCCTGCTTTTGCCGCGCTCAGCTCTGCATGCCGCCAGGCTGGTCTTCCGGCATCCGCAAACCGGCAAAGATCTGATCCTCCGCGCCCCTCTCCCCAAAATGTTTGCCGATTTTATCCGTTTAAAAAGAAACAGTGACTGAACAACCCCGGACCCAACAGGGCATGAAAGGAAAGTCGTTATATCGCAGTACTCTGCGTAGAATCGATACTCGTCTTGCTTAAGCGGGATTGAAAAACTGACAACCTTACCAAACCGAGGACTTTCAACTTCAAACCTCGAACCTTGTGCCCTTAGCCTTTAGCCCTGGACTTTTGCCTTGAACCTCTTTTTTCAAGCCAGCATTGTTCCGCGGCATTTGCGTGAACCGCACAGGCAGGCGTGTTCATCTTTGACTTTTTTGGTTTTGCGGCCTTCAATCATCAGACTGTAGTCGTAAAAAAGTTCTTCCCCGGGCGCAATATCGCGCAGGGCATCGAGAAAAACCCGGCGGCCATCCTGTCGCGCCTCCAGATTGGGCTCGCAGGAGTGGTTAATCCATTTGGCGGGCGCGGCGCTCGGTTTTGCGTCGATCACATGGCTGTCATCCAGATGAAAATAAAAAGTGTGATTGGGCTGGCCGGGATCATGGGGATGGCGCTTGAGCGCCTGACGCCAGGTAATGATCTCTCCCTTGTATTCCAGCACGGTTTCCCCCGCCTTGATCGGCGAGACAGCGTAAACCCCTTTACCGTGTACACCAGAGCACGACACTTCAACGCGCCGCTTGCGAGTTACTGAGGTATTTGTACTTTTTGTTTTCAAAATTCACTCCATCAGGTTTCAAAATCGTCGGCGACTATACAAAGATGCATCCGGCAGGTCAAGCCTATTTCCTGTTAATACACCTTTTAATGCGCCTTGACAGGCAGGGGCTTTGGCAGGATAATCCCCGCAGTATTCCTTTCAGGAGGTGTCCGATGCACTGCAAATTTATTTCGATGAAAACCCTGTCAATCCTTATGTTCCTCAGCTTCACGTTTCTTATCCCGGGCGGCTGCACTTTCAAAAATCAGCCCATCGCAAAGACGGACTACGACGTGATTGTCATTGGTGCCGGAATGGGCGGGCTTTCCGCCGCGGCGCATCTGGCCGTCAAGGGGCAAAAAGTGCTGGTCCTGGAAAAGCACAATGTCGTGGGCGGGAGCACTTCCAAGTTCAGCCGCGGCGAGTTTGTTTTCGACACCGCCCTGCACGAAATGGCCGGCGGCGGTCCCGGCAAGATGGACCGCGGCCTGTACCAGCTTCTAAGGACCACGGGCGTGGATAAAAAAGCCCGGCTTTACGAAGTCCCGCATTTTTACCGGGCCGTCTTTCCCGGCGTGGATATCACCCTGCCCCCGAACTGGTCGGGATTTAAAAGCGAGCTGAAAAAGAAATGGCCGGAAGAATCCCAGGGCATCGACAAATTCCATGCGCTTTGCACGGACCTTTTTGGCGATATGATGGAGCTTCGCGATCTGTTCCGCTACGGAACCCTCCACGGCACGCTCACAAGAATGATGGTGCCACTCCGCCAGAGAACCTTCTTAAAATGGAAGGACCGCACGGTGAAGGATTTGATGGATGAGTGTTTTAAAAACGAAGATCTCAAGGCGGTGGTATCCCAATTGTGGGTATACTACGGCGCGCCGGTCGAAAAGCAATCCGCTCTGATCTTCATGTCGGCGACGGAAAGCTATTTAAGCGACGGCGCCTGGCACATCAAGGGAACATCCCAGGCGCTTGCCGATGGCTATGCAGAGCGCATCCGGGAGTTGGGCGGCACCGTGAAGACCAATACCATGGTCGTCAGAATCATCCTGGAGAACGGCGTGGCCACCGGCGTCAAAACAGCGACCGGACAGACTTACAGAGCCCGTTACATCGTCGCCAATACCGACCCTTATCAACTGGCCTATAAACTGATCGGCAAAGAGAACATGACTGAGGCGTACATTAAGAAACTGGAATCGATGAAACCGGCCAATTCCCTGTTCGGCGTTTACCTGGGGCTCAATGTGGATCTCAAAGAACGCGGGTATAAAGACACGGAAATATTTTATAACACCTATCAAAACAGCACGAAAAACTACGAAGCCATGATGAAGGGCGATTACAAAAACAGTGCGGTATCCATCACTATTTACAGCAACCTGGATGATCCGACATACGCGCCCAAGGGCAAGTCGGTGGTCAAACTGGATGCCTATTCCGAAATATCTTTCTGGCCCGAGGACCGGGAGGCCTATGAGAAATTGAAAGCGCAAAAAGTGGATGAACTGATTGAACTGGCCTCCAAAGTGATTCCGGAAATCGCCGACCCGAAAAACATCATCATCAAAGAGGGTTACACGCCGAGGACCATTCAAAGATACACCATGAACAGAGGCGGCGTGGTTTATGGTTTTGATCTGACGCCGGATCAATGGGAAAAAATGCCCAACACGACACCTATCTCCAACGTGTTCATCACCAGCAACTGGACGCAGGCCTGGCACGGCGTGTGTTCCTGCCAGATCAACGGCTGGCGGGCAGCCCGGCTTATCCTGGACAAGGAAGGCATTGAATAATAAACTCATTTGTAGAAAGAAAAGGCAGCGCCGGATTCGCGCTGCCTTTTCTTTTTGTTGTTATGCACTGATCGGTTAATGTCTTACAAGAAGCACGGGGCTTTTCGCCTCTTCCATAACCTGCTCGGAAACGTGGCCCATGAGCCGCTTCAACATCCCTTTCTTCCGATGCGACGGCATCACAATCAAATCGACGCCTCTTTCCTCCTGCTCTTTGAGAATTTCATGAACCGGATCCCCTTCCCGGATATCGCTGATCACTTCAATATCAACACCTTCAGAGAACTTTGCCAGCCTCATTTCCATCATCTGTTTCGCCCGCTCCATTTCAGCCTGTTCGGCCTGTTTGACAACTGCCACATCCAGACAATAATCTCCGCCGCACTGTGTAACCGGTTCGTTAACGTGCAGCAGGTAGATTTTGGAGTGATACTGTTTTGCCAATTCCACCGCCTCCCTCAACGCTTCATCCGAATCACTAGAAAAGTCTGTCGGCACAAGAATTCTTTTTGGTGCAAACATGATAATCCCCCCCTTCATGAATGATCACCTTGTAAACTTGTTGATTTTTACCAACACTTTCCAGTGTTTTCCCTTTCCCCGGCAAACGCTGCTGCCGGTCCGACCATCTCCTCCTTTCATATTTCTTCTAATAATTTTATCATAAAATGATAAAAAGCAAGGCAAAGGATTTCTCGAATGGCCAAGGCCGGACATCATAAATTATGATGTCCGGCCTTTTTTTGAGTAATTCAGAGGTGTTAAAAATTAGATTTTAAGCGTCTGCGTTCATCCTTTCCTAGCGCACATGAATAATAAAAGGCGGAAGGAAAATACTGAAGCTCGGTGGACGCGGCACATCGACACTCACAACGGGTACAGGCGGCAGGGGAATCCCGTGCGCGACAACATGTGGAGGCGGAGGTACCGGAAATCTGCGCTCAATCACACGATGCTGATAATGAGTTCTATGATCACGATAGTATCTGTCTCCATGATAGTTACCATAACCACGATAGTTCCTCTGATCATACTGGTTATGCATCTGATCCCGCCCGTCGCGATTGTCCCAGCGTCGATCATTGGACCAACCAGGATCCGCCAGGGCGGAAAAAGCAAACCCTGCAACAATCAGAATCGTCGTAAATGCTATACTTAATTTTTTCATTTTTTATTCTCCTTTCGCTTGCGTTTCATTGCCTTTGTATAAGGCACATCTCATGCCAATCAGGCGATGATAATACATGCCTTTAATATTGTTATGTTATTGTTAATTGCTATGATTCGTTTATTTCAGATCATCTGCATAATTCACGGGAAGGTGGTTCAGTTGTATTCGGGTTGAATATCCAATTGGATAGATAGTACTCACTTTGAGCAAGAAATCGGCAATAGATTGGAATCAATGCGCCGCAGGTTTTCTTTCAACTGTTTTCATGTTCGACCATTGCGCGCAAGACATCGGCTACCGCATCCTTGTGTTCCACCAGAATAACTTTTATGGCGGCATTTCTTCCAGTCATCAACTGCCCGAGGGTTTTGCTGTCAGCGTCCAGCTGGCAACCCAGAATGCGGAGACGGTGCTCGGTCAAAGCCTGTTCGATATGGCGATAAAGGCGCTCAGCCCCGTCATTGGAAAACAGAAGCAGACGCGATATTCGTTCATTTTGCTTTGATTTCATGCGCTGATGCAGGTGATCAATGCCTTTCTTTTCAGCGGCAAGCTTTTCAAAGATATCATCAAACCCGAAGCGGACGCGTCTTTGCATTCTGGCTTTTTTAATTGTGCCGGTCAGCGATTCACTTATGTTCAACACGGGCACTTCCATTTCACTTTCCGGCCGGAGTCTGGTTTTCCGTACGGCAAGAGTTTCGCGGATCTTTTCCACGAGGCCTGCCGCTTCCAATTGACGGGGAAAGCGTATATCGGATAAGTTCATGGTGTTCCTTTTTTATACAATAAGATTCACTTTTTTCACAAATTTGCAAATTTTGCCGCCATTTCCTCCAGTTCGTCCCAGCGGCAGTATGCTGTTTCCAAATCAGCCTCCAGCGCCGCAAGCTGATCATTCACATCCAGCACACGCGATGGATTGTTCGTTTTATATAAATCCGGAGAATTTAAAAGCTCCAGCAATTCTTCTTTTGTTTTTTCCATCTTCTCAATCCTGCGGGGCAACTCGGCCAGCTCCTGCGTCTCTTTGAAAGTCAGTTTGCTTTTTTCTTTGGGCTGCTTCTCCCGCTGATCCTTTGCCTCTTTAGGCGCGGCCTTGGAACCCTTCTTAATTTCAGTCCTCTGTCTGAGCCAGTCGTCATAACCGCCGACATATTCCGTAAGACGCCCTTCGCCTTCCAGGACGATGGTCGAGGTAACCACATTATTAAGAAACGTCCGGTCGTGACTGACCAGCAGGATTGTGCCGCTGTATTCCAAAAGACGATCCTCCAGAAGCTCCAGAGTTTCCGCGTCCAGGTCGTTGGTCGGCTCATCAAGGACCAGCACATTGGACGGTGTGCAAAAGAGTTTTGCCAAAAGCAGACGGTTTCGTTCTCCGCCGGAGAGCGACGCTACCGGCGCGGCAATCTGCGCGGGCGGGAAAAGGAAATCCTGCAGATAACCGACAACGTGCCGTGGCGCACCATTGATGAAAACCGTATCATTACCGTCCGCGATATTATCCCGTAGCGATTTCGTCTCATCAAACTGCGCGCGCAGCTGATCGAAATAGGCAATGGCAATGTTGGTTCCCAGCCGCAGCTTTCCCCCGGTCACCGGCAGCTCACCTAACAACACTTTGATCAGCGTGGTCTTGCCGGACCCGTTGGGCCCGATGATACCGACCCGATCGCCGCGCATAATCCTTGTGGAAAAAGAATCAATAATCGTTTTGTTCGCGTAAGCAAAGCTGATTTTATCGGTCTCAACCACCAGCTTGCCGCTGCGCCGGGCTTCGGACACCGTAAGCTTCACATTCCCGTCGCGCTCGCGTCTCCGGGCACGCTCTTCACGCATGGCCTGAAGCGCTTTTACGCG
>CAZDYR010000137.1:0-6611 GCA_964509625.1 uncultured Smithella sp.
GTGCTGGGAATGGTGGCGCGCAGCAGATTCAGGGCGTCTTTGATGACGGATTTCAGATCCGTTGGTTTTTTATCCTGTTCCACCGGACGGCTGAAGGTCAGAATCTGTCTGACCAGATTGCGCGCTCGTTCTGAAGAATGGACAATCTGCTGGATATTCTTTTTCCGGACGGATTCATCTTTTTGTATGGCGGCCAGTTCCGCGTACCCCATAATGCCGCTTAGAATATTGTTAAAATCGTGGGCGATGCCACCGGCCAGCGCGCCTATGGCCTCCATCTTCTGAGCGCTGAAAAGCTGTTTTTCCAGCCTGTACCGCTCATCTTCAGCCTGTTTGATCGATGTGATGTCGCGTCCGCTGGTCCGGATGCCCAGATATTTGCCCTGCGTATCATAGACGGGCTGCCAGGAGATACTCAGCCATAAAGGCGTTTTGTCCTTCCGGATACAGCGTGTTTCAAAGTTTTCACCACGGGTTCCGGTTAACGCGTTTTTAAAGTGACGCAGGAAAGCGTCACGATCTTCTTCTACGATCATGACGGAGATGAAGTCGGGCATTGCCAGAACTTCATCGGCCGAATAACCGGTTACTCGTTCGACGGCCGGGTTGACCCAAAGACATTGTCCGTCCGGCCCGAACCAGGATTCCCAGTCCACGGTATAATTGGCGATGGTTCGGAATTTTTCTTCGCTTTGGCGGAGGGCTTCTTCGTCGAGTTTTTGTTTCAGGCGCATGGCCTTTTCGTTTAACACTCTGCCCACCGCCAGGCCCAGGCGCGTCAGATTGCCCTTCATGATGTAATCGGAAGCCCCGCGGTGAATGCAGTCCATGGCCATTTCCTCGCCGATGGCGCCGGACACGACGATGATCGGAATATCGAGATTCATCTTCTTCACCAGGGCGATGGCGTCAACGCCGCTGAATCCCGGCAGATGGAAATCGCACAAAATAATGTCCCAGGGCTGACGCGATAAGGCGAGGACCATTTCTTCGGACGACTGCACACGCTCGGCCGCAGGGTCGTAGCCGCTTTTCCTCAGCGCGCGGATCAGGAGCAGCGCGTCGTCTTCCAGATCCTCAACCATCAATACATTCAAAGGTATCATATTTCGTTCCTTATTCCTCGTGAAGCGCATCTCTTGACTCAATTGCCACCCATGGAGTGGTAGCTTACAGCTCATGGCTGGTAGCTCGTATTGTTTGATGTCTTTCGCGTCCCCTTCAAGCGGGTCACGTGGTAAAGATGAATCGTTTTTCTTCAAACAGCCTGAAACAGGTCTCTACGACATGCGTATCGTAAAGGATGCCTTTATGATGTACGATTTCTTCCAGCGCCGCTCCAATACCCAGAGACGGACGATAGGGACGATGGGATGCCATGGCTTCCACGACATCGGCAACCGTCAGAATTTTCGATTCCAGGAGGATATCATCGCCCCTTAAACGTCTGGGATATCCCGATCCATCTATCCGCTCGTGATGCTCCAGCACGATCCGGGCGATCGGCCACGGGAAGTCAATGTCTTTCAGAATATCATAGCCGGCCTGGGAATGTGTTTTAACGATCTCTAATTCGATATGAGTCAGCTTGGTCGGTTTGGTGAGGATTTCCGCCGGGATGGATATCTTTCCCAAGTCATGAATCGTACTGGCCATGCGCAGGCCGTCGATTCTGTCGGCGTCCAGCTTCAGGTCCGCGGCGATGGCATAAGCGAGATCAGCCACCCGCCGCTGGTGACCCGCCGTGTAAGGATCTCTCGATTCCACGGTCACCGCCATGGCGTGAATGATGGCTTCCAGTGATTTCCGCAACTGGTCTAAACTGTGCTGGCGCTCCACCTCCATCTTTTTTAGCTCGGTGATGTCGCGCACGATTCCCCGGAAACCGACGGCTTTGCCGCCGGAATCCCTCAGAAGCGCAAAGGATGACTGGACGGATTTTTTAGCCCCGTCTTTTTGGATAATTTCATAGCCGAATACCCGGCCCGGCTCACCTGTTTGATAAGTCCTGCGATGGGCCTCATACAATCTCTGGGCCGTTTGCTCGTCCGTATAGATCCGGCTGTTCATGCCCATTAATTCCTCTTTCGGATAATTCCATATCCGGGCCAGGGCATTATTGAAAAAAGTAAAATTGCCGGCCATGTCCGTTTCGTAATATCCGTCGCCAATGCTTTCCAGAATGGTCCGGTATTTTTCTTCGCTTTGACGGAGAGCCTCTGCGTCCTGTTGTTGCTTGACGCGCATGGCCTTTTCGTTTAACACCCTGCCCACCGCCAGGCCCAGGCGCGTCAGATTGCCCTTCATGATGTAGTCGGAAGCGCCGAGGTGAATGCAGTTTATGGCCATTTCCTCGCCGATGGCGCCGGACACGACGATGATCGGAATGTCGAGGTTCATTTTCTTCACCAGGGCGATGGCGTCAATGCCGCTGAATCCCGGCAGATGAAAATCGCACAAAATAATGTCCCAGGGCTGATTGAGCAGGGCGAGCGTCATTTCTTCCGACGACTGCACGCGATGAGCCGCAGGTTCGTAGCCGCTTTTCCTCAGCGCGCGGATCAGGAGCAACGCGTCGTCTTCCAGATCCTCAACCATCAAAACTTTCAGGGGTATCATCTTTCGTGCCTCGGAACTCGTGAAGCGCATCTCGCTTGCCACCCGTAGGGGTGGTATTTCGTGAAGCGTATCTCGCATTCCCATTGCTTGTGTGACCTTGCGTACTCTCGCGAATCTTTTTTTGTGTTTCTCTTTTTACGATATGCGCTTCACGCTTCACGAGATACAAGCTTTTACGCATTACGTTTCTAGTCGTTTTATCAGATTCCTTATCATTCGTGACTCATGATCAAGTTTCTCGATAATTTTGTCTTTTGGGGCTTGCTTGATATATCCCAAAATGCCACTAACTTCAATTTGAGTTTCCAACTCGGCGCATGATCCCAGGGCAATATATAGAAATTGCTTATATTCTTTGTTATGGTATCGATTGAATCCTTCGGCAATGTTTGAAGCAATGGACACGGCTGCTCTTCTGCTTTGACCGACCAATCCATACATTTCTTCTTTGGGAAACTTTTTTGTGCATTCGTACACATCAAAAACTATTTCCATCCCCAACCGCCATACATCCAAATCCCGAAAGTTTTTTATTTTGTTTTTTTCTTCCATCATAACTCCTTTGTTGTTCGTATGTCGTATCTCGTTGTACGTGAAATACGAGATACGCTTCACGAACGACGCTTCACTTTTCACGCTCCCAGCGTGAAATAGAATGTAGCTCCTCTACCCGGTTCGCCTTCAGCCCGGATTCTTCCTCCATGGCGGTTGATGATGCGCTGGACCGTTGCCAGTCCAATCCCCGTTCCCGGAAAATCCTCCGCCCGGTGAAGGCGCTGAAAAGCGTCAAAAATCTTATCTACATAGGCCATATTGAATCCGGCACCGTTGTCCCGGATAAAATATACCGTTTCATCATCTTCAATCTTCATCCCGAATGTGATGTGCGGATGGTCGGTCTTGCCGGAAAACTTCCAGGCGTTCTCCAGAAGGTTGGTCATGGCGACGCTGATCAATCGCTGATCCGCCCGGACAATAATGCCGTCCTGAATATCCAGGGTGAGATTCGGCAAACGATCTCTTTGCTGAAGATCGCCGGTAATCTGATGAACCATGGCGCTGAGATCGAAGGGCTGAGGATAAAAATCAGCCTTCAGCACCCTCGACAAACTGAGCAGATCATCAATCAGCTGTCCCATGTTTTGGGTCGCCCGGCGAATCCTTTGCAGATAACTTATCCCCTCGTGATCGAGCCTGTCGGCATAATCCTCAAGCAAGGCGCTGCTGAAGCCGTCGATGCTGCGAAGCGGCGCGCGCAGATCGTGGGAAACGGAATAGTTGAAGGCGGTCAGCTCCCGGTTGACGGCCTCCAGAGACCGGTTGACGGCGGCGATATTTTTTGTGCTCTCATTGAGATCATCCACCAGATTCAACAGCGCCATCTGGCTGTCTCTGAGTTCACGGGTCCGATCCGTCACGCGCTGTTCCAGCTCCACATTCAGCTGTCGAATGACTTCGTTATCGCGCTTTTGCTCCGTAATATCCTGCACGATGAGGATACATTTGGCGACTTTTTCATTTTCCCTGAGAAATGTCGCCGTCAAAAATGCGGGAAACGTATTGCCGCTTTTCTTTTTCAGGATCGTTTCAAAACGAACAAGATTCTTTCTCTGTTCAAGGGTATCCTGAAAAATGGCGTTGATGCGGAGATAAGCTTCCTGATCAGGATAGAATTTGAGAAGGCTGTCTTCCAGGACCTCTTTTTTTGAATATCCAAACAGGGTGATCGCGGCGTCATTCAGATATTCAACCGTTTGCTGAGAATAATTAACCACGAAGATCGCATCCGTCAGCGCATTGTTTAATCTTTCCAGGTAAATATTGCTCTTCTTCAGGTTTTCCTCCGCCAGCTTGCGCGCGCTGATGTCGTTGATGCTGGAAAGGATGTATGGTTCATCGTTGATGGTGATGATTTCCGCGGAGAAAAGTCCCGTGATGATGCCGCCTGATTGTATGCGGAACTGAAATTCACGATCACGCACCGCGCCGCTGCTTTTCAATTCTTTAAGGGTTATCATGCGGTCTTCATCATGCGCCCATAAACCCAGGTCCGTCACTGTCTTGCCGGAAACCTCCTCCTGCCGGTAGCCGGATATCTTCAAAAAGCCTGCGTTGGCTTCAAGGATCAAACCGTCCGACAAACGGGTGAGATTGATGGCGTTCGGGGATGAGTGAAACGCTTTCGAGAATTTTTCCTCCTGCGTTGAGATATCCATGAGCAGGCGCTTGTTGAACATCAGGGCCAGCGTGTAAGCTAGGAAGATCGTCAGGATCTGGTAGGCGATGATGGTCCCTGCGTCCGACCATCCCTGCTGAAAGAAATCGATTCTGTCCCGTCCGCCTGTAAAAAGGCCCAGGATGCGGCCGATACTGACCAGGCCGTACAGGGCAAGAACAACACCGACGCTTCTTGTGAGCGGACGCATGCTGACCGGAACCCGGTAGAGCAGGAGCCAGGCTCCCTGGAAACAGAAGATCAGCAAACCGATAGACATGATGAAAATTCTTGCGGCCAAATCAGGCTGCACGTAAGTGAAATAGATCTGAACAAGGGGCAACAGCGCCAGAATAACGTAATTGTGAACCTGGGCAAGCTTCATCCTGACAAACCGCAAAAGCCCCGCATATCCCAGAAACGCCCCCAGCAGAATCAGGATATTGGCCAGCACCACCGACACCCAGTCCGGAATGAGTCCTCTTGATATCAGGAGAATGAGCACCAGCGCCTGGCAGATAAAAGAAAACAGCCAGAAGGTCATGCCCTCAAATCGCCTGCGGTTTTGCATCCACAGCAACATGTATACAACCACGCATGCGAGGCAGGTCAGTAAATAGGAGAATAAGACGGTTCGGATGTCCAGGATCATAAAACTACCTCGTATCTCGTGAAGCGTATTTCGTATCTCGCTTGCCACCCGAAGGGGGGTATCTCGCAGGGTGGAGGCTTTCAGATTGTTGCTCGTACGTCATCGTACCCTTCTTTTTACGAGATACGATTCACGAACGACGAGATACGTCTTTTGTTTCTTCCAGCTCCGTGATCCGTTCCTTAAGCTCTGCCATTTTCAGTTCCCGTCCCACAAAGACCCGGTTGAGTTCCTCCAGGCGGGCGACCGCGTCTTTCAACTGCGCGGTCCTTTCAGCGACTTTCTTTTCCAGCTCGGCATTGAGCTTTTCAAGCTCTTCCATTTTGGTTTCCAGCTTGCGGATCAGCACTTCATTATATTGTTTCAGGTAAACAGATTCATCTTCGTGAGTCACGGCTGAAAGACCGGCCCCGGAGGCGGGTGTCTTTTCAATCTGACGGAAGGCGTCCTTAATGATTTCGATAAACACGTTCGGCTCCGCGGGCTTTGTGATAAAATACTCGGCCCCCAGGCTCAGGGCGAATTCCCGATCCCGATCATCGGTATAGGTGGCGGTGTAGAAGATAAACGGAATCTTCTTCAGGCGTTCATCTTTCTTCCAGGCGCGGCATAGCGCGAATCCGTCCATAACCGGCATCAGAATGTCGGCGATGATCATGTCCGGCGGGTTTTCCTTGGCTTTGGTAAGCGCGTCGGTGCCGTGAACGGCTGAATCGACTTCATAACCGTGGCCGGTGAGCAGTGTTTGCAGAAGATAGCGATTTTCGTCCTTGTCGTCCACAATCAGAATACGATTGGCCTTCATGGGTGTTTCTCCTTTTGGACTGATGAAAATCAGTCTTTGTATTCTTTTTTCTCCAGTTCCTGAATTTTTGCCTTGAGCTCCATCATTTTCAATTCCCGCCCCACGAAGACCCGGTTTAGCTCCTCCAGGCGGGCAACAGCCTCTTGAAGCTCGGCAGTCCGCTCGTTAACCCTCTGTTCGAGCGCTTCGTTCAGTTCGCGGATCTTCGCCTCGCCTTTTTTGCGCTCCGTGATATCGATGACAATGGAATGCAGAAGACTTTTGCCCTTCACGTCAATCCGGCTGCTGAACACCTCGACATCGCGCACGGTGCCGTCGGC
>CAZDYR010000138.1:0-6609 GCA_964509625.1 uncultured Smithella sp.
CCTCCAGAGAGGCGAAAATGGTAACGGCTCTTTGCCGGTCGGCACGGTTGATGACGCTGGGACCTGTGCCTTCCACCACCTTGACGACATTGGCCAGCTCCACAAGCTTTCCGTCGCGGGCGCGCACGGAAATACGCTGCAAACCCTGCACGCTTTCCCGGTCCTCGGGATTCAGTCTGATACGAATGTCATATCTTTTGCCCTTGAGTTCATCCTTATATCTGGCGATATCCAGCTCACCGCTGATCAGCAGATTAATCGCTTCGGCAACGGATGCCACATCCACGCCCAGATTCGCCGCCCGGTCCCGATCGATGAAAACCTTGAACTCCGGCTTCCCGGCTTCCAGCGATGTGTCCACATCCGTAATCCCCGGCAGTTTGGAGAATTCATCTGAAATTTGCTTTGCGTATTTCTGGACGGCGGACAGGTCCTGCCCGCGGATACTGTATTGAATCGGCACATTCCTGATTCCGCCGCCGACCACGGATATATCCTCCGCCGATACCTTCACACCCGGAATGACCCGCAATTTCGTACGAGCGATCTTTTTAATCTCCTCCTGGCTGTGTTTACGCTTTGCTTTCGGCACCAGGTTGACCATCATCAGCGCTCGGTTGGTGTATCCCCCGTATCCCTGAACATAATAAACGGATTTGACGCCCGGTATCTCCTGAATCATGGGCTCCGCTTTATTGAAATATTTTTCGATCTGATCCACGGAATAATCGATCGGCGCCTCCATCCGGATCATAAAGACACCCTGGTCTTCCGGTGGATTGAATTCTTTTCCCAGCCCGAATATCACGATAAAAATACTAAAGACAAAAACGCCCAATGCTCCGAATAGCACCGTTTTTCTGTATCCCAGGGTATATTCCAGAACCCTCCGGTAAAATTCTTCCAGTTTTTCATAATAATGTTCCATGACATCCCCGGCTTTTTGCCAGATATTTTTCTTCGCCGGAGGCTGCCGGGGCTCAAGCGCGGAGCCTGAAGCCATGGGATTGGGCAGGGCCTTTTGCCTGGATTTAAGAAAAATCGACGCCATCATCGGCGTCAGCGTAAAAGAAACGAGCAATGAAACCAGAACGGCAAAAATAATCGTCAGGGCAAACTGCAGGAAAAATCTTCCGATAATCCCTTTCATGAAAGCGACGGGCAGAAAGATGGCCACAATGGCAAAGGTGGTGGCCATAACGGCCAGCCCGATTTCCGACGTGGCAAAGGTTGCCGCCTCGCGCGGTGGCATACCGTCTTCCACATGCCGGTAAATATTTTCAATGACGATGATCGCGTCGTCAATAAGCAGGCCCACCGAAAGCGATAGCGCCAGCATGGTCATATTGTTGAAGGTGAAGTTAAAAGCGTTGATCAGAGCGAACGTGGAGATGATGGAAACAGGCAGGGCCACCGCGCTGATCAGCGTCGTGCGCACATTCTTGAGAAAAATAAAAACCGCCAGAATGGCAAAGATACTGCCGATGAGCAGATGAAACTGCACTTCATCGATTGAACGGACGATGAACAGCGACTGATCCATGGCAATATTCACCTTCATGCCGGGCGGCAGTGTTTTGTTGATCTTCTCAATTTCGGCCTTCACCCGGTTGGCGACTTCCACCGTGTTGGTGCCCGACTGTTTCTGAATGGCCATGCCGACCGCCGGAACCTTGTTGAAGCGGGCAATGCTCCTTTTTTCCTCCATGCCGTCTTCCGCCCGTCCGATATCGCGGACGCGCACCGGCGCGCCCTTATAATAGCTGATGATCAGATCGTTGAAGTCCGGAATTTTGGCGAACTCGCCCTTGATGCGGACGGTGTATTCCTTGGTTTGCGTTTCAATCCGTCCGCCGGGCAGTTCGATATTTTCACGTTTGAGGGCCATAACCACGTCGTTCGGGGCGACCTGATAGGCCTGCATTTTGGCGGCGTCCAGCCAAATGCGCACCTGCCTGAGGCGCAGGCCGTAGAAAATAACGTCGCCCACGCCGTTGATTCGCTGGAGCTGCTCCTTGAGAATTTCATCGGCATACGTGGACAGGTCGCGTACCGACCGGTTGCCGGAAAGATTCAAAAACAGAATCGGCGAGGCGTCGGGATCAACCTTGGCGATCCGGGGCTCGTCAATATCGGCGGGCAGTTTGGAACGGATCCCGGATACTTTTTCGCGCACGTCCTGAACGGCCTGATCAATATCTCTTTCCAGAACAAATTCAATCGTGGTCCGCGCGTAGCTTTCATAACTGGTTGATGTAATGCTCTTGACGCCGTTGATCGTGTTGACCGCGCCTTCGATGCGGTCCGTGACATCCACGTCCATGACGTCGGGGCTGGCGCCCTTCAGCGTTGTCGTAATGGTGACAATGGGAAAATCGACCTTGGGAAAAAGATCAACTCCGATGGACGGATAACTGACGATCCCCAGCACCACCAGGGCCATAATGACCATCGTGGCGAAAACCGGGCGTTTGACCGATGTATCAGCGAGCCACATTGACTTTCACCCCTTCCGACAGGTTGTTCTGTCCCACCACGACAACCCGTTCCTTTTCGTTGACACCCTCGAGGATTTCCACAACATCGCCGTACTTGTTGCCTGTTTTAACCACCCGCGCCCGGGCCTTGTCCCCTTCGACCACAAAAACCCGGATGGTGGCGTCATCGTACATCAGCGCCGTCACGGGTATCACCACGGCGTCCCGCGGCGCCTGGGTAAATATCCGGATACGGGCGAAGTAGCCCGGCTTCAGCATGCGGTCGGCATTGGGCACACTGGCCTCCGCCTGCAGCGTCCGCGTGCGCTCTTCCACGTTGGGATACAGCAGACTGACCCTTCCCTTAAAATTTTTATCCGGAAACGCGTCAACGGTAAAGGTGATGTCCTGTCCTTTTTTCAAGCCCGCGACATCTTTTTCACTGATGGTAAAATTCAGTTTCAGCGGATTGATTTTAATAATCTGCAAAACCGGCGTGCCGTTGCGCACGAAATCGCCGGCGGACAGCCTTTTTTCCTTAACCGCGCCGGCCAGCGGCGAATAAATTTTCGTCCTGGAGAGCCTTTCACGCGAAATAGCCAGTGTTGCCTTTGCTCTCTCCAGTTCCGCTTCAGCCAGCGACACCCTTGTGGAAATATCGTCAAACTGCTGGCGGGTAATCAATTCATCCTTAAACAGGGATTCCTTGCGGCCGTATTCAGCCTTTGTATTGGCCAGAGACGCCTGCGCCTGCCGGAAGGCGGCTTCCGAGCGGGTCCAGTCCAGCCGGTAATCCGTTTCATTGATCTCCGCCAGGAGCGTGCCCGCGCCGACGGATGTCCCCTCGTCAACCAGAACCCGTTTAATCACACCGTCCACTTCCGCGCTGACCAAAACTTCTTCATCGGCCTTCAGCGTTCCGGTTGTTTCCAGATAGGGTTGAACTTTCCTGGTTTCAGCCGTCCAGACATTCACATTGACCAGCCGCTCGGTCTGTGCCGCGTCTTTCTTTTTGCAGGCCGCCAGAGAAAAAACAACCGGCACGATCAGAAAGATGACCAGCAAGCTCGCCGCTGCCGCGCGTCTTGATCCCCGCCGGACGGAAAAAATATTATTTTGAGCACTCATATTCCCTTTACCCTCCTCGTGACATGCCGATGCGCATGTGCGCGTTATTTGTCTTCTCCAATCAACTTTAACAGCGTTCCGCTTGATCTTCTGACTTTCAAATGAGCCAGCCGGTAACCGTATAAAGCGTCAGCCACGTTTCGTTCCGACGATAAAAGCAGCGTGTTGGCATCCATGACATCCAGGCTTGTGGCCAGTCCGTTTTCATACTGCCTCAAGACGGCATTGTAGTTGTCCCGGGCAAACGCGAGCTGATCCTCCAGAAATTTCAGCGTGCCTTTCTGTGTTTCCAGATCCAGATAAGCCCCCTGCAGTTCAATATCCACGTTCTTTTTCAAATCGTCATACGCCAGACGCGCCTGCCGTTCCTTGGCTTTGGCTTCCTGGAGTTCGGCCACTCGCAGTCCCCCCTCAAAGAAAGGAAACGTCATAGACACGCCGGCCAGCACGCTCTCTTTGTTGAGCGTTGCCGTTTCGGGATTTTGATCCGTCCCGCTGTAAACGGCAAACAATCCCACATTGGGCCAGAAGGCCCCCCGCGCGTATTTCACCTGCTGCCGGGCCATCCGGGTCTGCATCTCGTAACTTTTCAAATCGGATCTGGCGGTCATCGCCGTTTCCCGCATTTTTTTGAATTCGCCCGGATCGGCTGACGGCGTCTCCTCTTCTTTGAGGCTGAATGAATCTTCCACGCCCGTCACGCGGATCAGCGCGGCGCGGGACATTTTGTGAGCGTTGCCCGCCCGAAGATAATCGGCGCGCGCTCCCGACAACTCGCCGTCAGCGCGCAGGAGAGCCGTCTTGGTCAGTTCGCCGACCTTGTATCTTTTTTCCACGGAAAATCGGTACTGCGTCAGCCGCTCCACATTGGCCGCCGCGATTTCGAGCCCTTTTTTCGCACGAAGCACGTCATAGTAGGCGGCCGCCACCGCCAGAACAAAATCCGTTCTGGCGTAATCCAGATCATACTCACTTTTCGTAATGGACTGCCCGGCAATTTTGAGAGCGTCCAGCTCGCGCGCGCTCAAAGAGAAAGCCTGATCGGCGCGGACACCCCAGGTCCCCGATTCGGACGGTTGAATCAGCACATTGCTGGTCAGGGTCATGGGAGGCACAGACGGCAGTGTTGTCACCGTCGTTTTGTACTTTTCTTCCGTAAAGTGATTGTAAGTGCCGTAAGCGGTCAATTTGGGCATCAAAACCGCCCAGGCCTTGTACTTTGTCATCCGGGCGATATACAGATTTTCTTCCGCGATTTTTATTTTTTCAGAATTTTTCAGCGCCTGTTGATACAGATCTTTGAGCGTGTATTCCTGCGCCTGCCCGCCGGACGGAAACAAAAGAGCGACAGCAAACCCAGCCAACAGTCCCAACCATGCTTTTTTCATTTTCGAAAATCCTTTCCCTCTTAATCTATCTTTCCACTACCGGGTGATGACACCCATAGCCCTTTGCAGGCGGGCGTGAGAAATATTGTAATCCGCCAGAGCGTTGGCATACTCGGATTTGGCCCGGGTCAGCAATGTCTGAGCGTCGAGCACTTCCGTGGATCGCGCCACCCGCTCCCGGTAACGGGCCTCGGAGATCCGGTAATTTTCTTCGGCCTGATCGATGACCTTCTGCGACACACTGATCTGGCTTTCGGCTTCCTGCAGGAGCAGATAGGCGTTTTTAATTTCCAGCGCCACCTGATCCTGGAGCTCTCTGGATTGCTCAATGGCCTGATTCTCCGATGCGCGGCCCGCGTCAACGCGGAATTTTGTTTTTCCCCATTCCCAGAAATTCCAGCTGGCCACCGCCATCACCTGCCAGCTTTCCATGTCTTTGTAGGCACTCCCGTCAACAGACGCCTTATCGCCGAACCGCGCGTATTGACCGACCAGACCCACCGTGGGAAAAAATTCGCTCTGAGCCACTCGAACCATTTTACCGGCCTGCTCGGCCCGAAGCTCGGAAACCTTCAGTTCCGGCCGATTTTGCCTGGCAAGGCTCAGACACTCCTGAAACGTTTGCTCAAGAGGCTGATAGGCCAGATTGTCGACAACCTCCAACGGCGCCGACAGTTCACGCTTCAAAACGGTATTCAGGCGGGATTTAGCGATCTCCACGGCGTTTTGCGCCTTCACATTCGCCTGTTTACCGTTGGCCAGCTCCACTTCCGCCTGGAGCAGGTCGTTTTTGGGGATTAATCCGACACGGAAATAGTTTTGAGCGGCATCCCGATGGGCGCCCAGCATTTCCACCGACTGTCGCGCCGTGTCCCGAAGTCTTTGTGCCCGCAGAATATTGAAATAAGCTATTTTGACGTCCAGCACCACATCCTGGATTTTGGCCGTTTCCTCCATCAGGGCGGCGTCCCCGGCTATTTTACTGGCCTGATAATTGGCCAGGATTCCCCCGCCGGCAAAGAGAGGCTGCCGGGCCTCGATGACCCAGTTGTAGTTGTCTTTGGTGCCCATCACCATGTTGGTTGGCGGAATGGTCGGAGGAATTCCCGGAAAATAAAATTCCGGCGCTTCATGGAGGCGCGTGAAGGTGTATGAAGTGCTGAATTTGGGTAAAAATCCGGTCATCGCCTCCCGTTTTCTGGCTTCGGCGCTCTTCGCCCCCTCCCTGGCAATATTCATCACCCGGCTGTTTTTGAGCGCGATGGAAATACTTTCTTCAAGGGTCAAAGGCTGGTTTGCTGAAGCGACCAGGGGATAAACAGCCAGGGCGGCCCCGATGGCCGCTGATAAATATTGGAGTTTAAATTTCATGTTTTTTTACTCCATTGAGAAAAATGTCCAGAATAATGTCTTTTTTCGACACCAGAGATTCTTTTGACGGTATCATCATCCAGTCCACGGCGGCGGCTCGGATCAGATGGGATAAGGCAGTAGCTATATCACGCGGGGGAAGATTTCTCAAAACGCCTTTTTTGATACCGGCTTTTAAAATATTTTCCATCACTACTGTCCCAACGTTTTCGTTAACAGATGACGTAAAGTATAGAAAACAATGA
>CAZDYR010000139.1:0-6562 GCA_964509625.1 uncultured Smithella sp.
CTGCTGGTTTTGCTGCCGTGTTTTTTGAGTCTGGTCAATGTGTCTTTTGCGCAAAACTGGAAGATTCACTTCTTTCCGGCGGCAATCTTCCTCGCGGCCGTGAGTTTCGGTCCGGCGGGCGGTCTGCTCGCGGGTGTGACCGGTTCCCTTTATTCGGCAATCTGGATGGGCAATCCTTACCTGATGGCGGGCAACGCCATTCTGGGCCTGATGACCGGATTATTTTTCAGAAAAACATCCGGCATCATCCCCTCCGTTTTGCTTGCTTATGCCTGTCAGCTTCCCTGGCTGATTGTTTCTGACTATTTCTTTGTGGGATTGCCGGCAGAGTTTATTGCCCGGCTGGCGGTTGTCCTGCTCCTGGGGAATCTCTTCTGGGCGTTGCTGATTCATCTGAGCATGAAGCCGATTAAAAAATATTTATGCTGATTCCCGATTTTGCCCGCTATTCCCTGGCGCTTCTGGAAGGTGAAAGGGTCATCCATTCCGATCGCGGGGTTGGTCTGCGTCCGTTGTGGGAGGCCCTGGAAAAGTTTCAAGGGAAATCCGGTTTGATTTTGCATGACAAAGTGATCGGACTTGCCGCGGCAAAACTGGTCGTCCATTCAGGTATCATCGCCGAAATTATCACAAGCGTAGCTTCATGGCCCGCTAAAAAATTTATTGAGGACAACGGTATCAGGCTTGAGGCTTATGACGTTGTGGACAATATTATGACCCGGGATAAAAGCGCCGTCTGTCCCGGTGAAGTGATCGCGTTGAATACAGATGATCCTGATGTTTTCTTAGAAAAAATCCGAGCCATGATGAAATAACCCCTGAGAGAAGCGGCATGATTACCCGGTCAATGTGTTCCGGTTGAGTTTCGATATCGCCGCAAGAAGACGGGAGCGGTCGAAGTACACTTCATTGCGGCGGATCTTGCCTGCGTCATCCAGTTGAACAAAGCAAACACCGATAACGGTGAGCGTTGTCAAGCCCACCGGAATCCTGGCCTGCCACTTGTTCAGAAAACCATCCTCCATCGGAATGCCTTCTATTTGTGTCCAGATCCAGTGGGGATTGGAGGCGAGCAGTTTCCGAAAGTATGCCAGTAAATTCTTTTTCCCCCTGACTCCGTCGGGAATGGCCGGATCAAGATAAAGGGCGTCGTCTGAGTAGAAACTCGCCAATAGTTCGGGATTGTTCCCGGACCAGGCCGGCAACCATTTTCCCGCGAATTCTTTCGCTTCAACAGCCGTCAGATATTTCATGTGACCTTTTTGATCCGTGTCGTAAAAAGCAGAATGCCTCCTGAAAACAGAAGCACAAAACCAGGAATGAAAAAGAAGTAAGCCATGGCAAACAACAATCCTCCGGAGGGCAAACTTGCTATGCCGGCCAGGCACAGGAGAATTCCTATGATCAATAAAATCCAGCCTAACGCCTGCAAAAATTTTCTCACAACACTCTCCGTTAGCCGGAATGCGTCAGCTTTTTCTTTGGCTCTTTCCCTTGATCCTTGACCCTTGATTCTTGAACTATGAACTATGAGCTTTCTGCTGTCATGGTTTGCTTTTTCTGATCAACTTGAACAGGAAAAGCAAAATGACCGCACCGGCAACGGCCAGAAGAAAGCTGACAACGTTGAATCCTGTGACCGATCCAAGGCCTAACGCGGTTCCGATAAAGCCGCCGACCAATGCGCCTACGATGCCTAAAATAATGGTGGCGATGATTCCGCCGGGGCCTGTTCCCGGCATGATGAATTTTGCTAGAATGCCTACGATTAATCCCATGACGATCCAAGTTAAAATTCCCATGATTGCCTCCTGATCTTAAAAGTTGAGTTCATTGATTTGTCCGGGTGCTGTTTGCAAATGTACCTTAACCCTATCGGTTCCTTCCTGTCAAACAGAAACGCGGCAGAGATGGGGCTATTTTGCCGGACCGGAGGCCAAGGCCTCATTTTCCGCCCTGCAGTCTCTCAAAGGCTTGAAGTCTCTTGCCCGTGCATTCTTCAGCTCCTTTTTCGCCTCTTCAAGCTGGGCGCGAAATACCGGATCGGCGTGCAGTTTCGCGACGACGGCCGCCGCGATGACCCGGCCCGCGTGCACGTCGCTCTGCCAGTGCACGCCGCAGATCACCCGGCTCTGGCCGAAGGTATAGCCGCGTGACAGAATGGCGTCAGCCCGATCGGGCGCTACCTCCGCCAGAATCAAGGCCCAGGCCCAGCCGATGGACGTATGGCCGGAGGGATAGGAACCGTCTTTGGCCAGTTTGGTTTCTTCATTGGGTGTGCAACTGGTTTGTTTATTGACCATAAAGGGGCGGGGGCGGTTGTATTTGTTCTTGGCCGCGTAGGTGGCGTAACCGGCGTCCGTCAGGGTGCGGTGCATGAGGGTATAAAGATTCGGCATGGCTTCTTTGGTAATGGGGGCGTTAAGCGCGCAGGAGAAAGCTTCCGGCGCTTCGGGGAAATGAAGGTTCGCGTCTCTTGCGGCCAGCTGCCAGCGTGGGGTATTGATCAGTGTCCGTGTTGTGTGAAAAGCTTCCTGATCCGCCCCAAAAGCGGCCGAGTCGACGGCCGGCGGGGCGGGTAAGAGGGTATAGCTGTTGGGCGCCTCGCTGAGCTGCAGGTAACCCTGCAGGAGTCCCGGGCGGACTTCCGGAACGGTTGCCGGAATGGGGGTTGTGGTTTTTATGCCGGCGCAGCCGGCTCCGGCCAGCAGAACAGCCGCAACCAAAGCCGCCAGGCACTTTTGAAAAGAATTATTTTCTTTTAAACTGTTTCCCGCTCCTTTTGAAAGTTTCATCAGCCGTCTCCTTGAAATAATTATTTTGATGTTTTAGGCCTTTGATATCGACACTCACCTTCCTTTTTTCTTCTTTTTGGGGATGCCTTTTTTTTTGGGCAAAGGGAGTTCCTGCGCGGTTGCCCGGATCAAGCCGCTGATCCATTCCGCATCTTCATAGGCGTCCTCTATCAGAAAATACATTCTGGCCCCGGGGTAGGGCGGCGCCTCGCGGACATCTCCGATATAAGATCTGCCGGCTTCAGTTGGTTTAACGAAAAGCTGATTGTCGCAAATCAGCGCGACAACTTTGCCGTCGCAGTAAACAGCATACTCGCCGAACATTTTCCGGTAAGCCATTTGTCCGGCAGTTTCCATTTGGTCCATGATAAACTCAACGAAGCTCTGATCAGATGCCATGGGTAATCCGCTTTCTTATTGATCCCGCTCAAGCGGGACGCGTGCTGATTCTCCGCAGCTTGCGGCGGTGTTGTTCATGGAAGCGCTTTCCGCAGCAGCCTTTCCGCCGGTTATTGATGATCGGGGTCGGTAGAGGCGAATTTGATGAATCCGTTGACACGAATAAAATAATATAAATAAAATACGATAATGTAAAACGCTTCCAGGGTTCTGCCGAGCCATAAATAGTCGCTCCCTGTGAACGTGTGCAGGAGCCCGACGATGATTCCGGCAACCAGAGCGTAAAGGGTAGAGATGAGAATCGCCTGAATATACGCTGGGGCGGAAGCGATCACTGCTCTTTCAATAAAGTTTTGATGGTCTCCTTTTTGGTTGGTGTGATAGCAGTAAAAGATTCCTGCCACATAGAGAATGGCGGATAATAAAATAGACACCATCAGAACGAAGCGCTCCGTCAGATTTGTGAAGTACATGTTGATGGAGATGGTGATAAAGGAAAGGATGCAAAATACCGCGTACGCGGTGAATTTCTCTTTTTCAGTCATTTGGCCTGCGGCATATTTTATTTTCAGGGCGCTCAATCTGATTAAATACATGCTTTATTCCTTTCTAACCTCATCTAATCTGCCAATCCGTCTAATCTTCTATCCCTAGCCTTTAGCCTTGAGCCTTTCTCACCGGCATGCGCCGGTCTCCGTGCTTCGCACTCCGCTTTAGCCTTTGGCCTTTAGCCTTGCTCCTTGAACCTTCAGTCTTCAGTCTTCAGCCTTTCGCTTTTATCCTTTTTTATTTAAAAATTCCCCTGTCGTAAATGACGATCTTTTTGCCATTGGTCAGATGCGCCGTCACCGTCTTGGATTCGGTATTGACCAGATCCCAGTGTAGAGCGGAATCGTTAAAGCCCAGTTTCTTTTTCATGGCCGGTGTCAGTCTGGCCGGGTCTCCGGAAAATGTATCGCTGTAGGAGGAGCCGACCGCAACGTGACAGTTGCCTTCTTTCCCGCCAAAGTTTTCGTCAAAGAGCGTCTCCGCCATGAAACGGTCGATGCGGGAAAATCGTTTATCCGTAAGAGAAAATTCTCCCAGTCGGGACGCGCCGGCATCCATGGCCAGCTGCTTTTTTACAAAAGATTCGCCCTGTCCGGCGGTGATCTTCACGGCTTTGCCTTTGGCAAAGGTGATGCGTACATCCTTGACGTAATTGCCGCTGCGGAAGGAGGGCTGGTTGGCATAGTAGACGCCTTCCGTTCCTCTCCAGTCCGGAGAGACAAAGACCTCAAAACTGGGGATGTTATGGCCGGAAACGCCCGCCCATTTGCGGTTGGCGCCGGGAGTGATTCGCAAATCAATGTTTTTTGATTCAATATGGAAATATTTGACCGGAAGCGAGCCCAGGTGCTTTTTGATGTCCGTCACCTCATGAAGAATATGTTGCCATTCGGAGACGGGATCGGCCTTATCCAGATAGCATCCCCTGATGATCTGCGCTTCGTATTGCTTCAGCGGCATTCTGGCCTGACGGGCCAGTTCGTTTGTGGGAAGCATGCAAAGCGTCCAACTGTATTGGCGCTGTTCTTCGCGGCGGACAAGAATATCTTTGATGATTTTGCGGGAAACGATCGCTTTGCCGATTTTGGCCGGATCGATATCTTTAAGATGCGTCAGCGACTCAGGCGCATGGAGAAATATGCGGCCATGGATGTTCTGATGGAATTCTTTCTCACCCGGCGCGATAAAGCTCAGTTGCTTCGGGTTGGCTTTCCGGTAAAAGTTCTTTTCCATGCTGATCGTGGCGATCAGCCGCTGGACGGGATGAACGCCCATGTCCAGAAGCCGCCCATAGAGGATTTCAGCCAGCCCGAGCGCCGCCAGGTCATATTGAATCAGGACGATTTCGTTTTTCTTTAAAGCGGCTTTCTTGGCCGTCGCCAGCCCCCACAGCAGCACATCGGCATATTTTTCAAGATTTTGTTCAGTCAGCATAGTGAATTTTTCCTTTACGGTGATTTAAGACTCTTACGACCTTTTTACTAAGAAATTTATCGGATGGCAAGATGTTCAAGATCATTTTTTCATTGACGTCTGTTCTCTGATGGCCGCCCGGATTGTTTCAACGGTGGGAACGTTCGTGAGCCTTCCGGACTCATCACTGAACATCCTTCAGGAAAACCCGACTACCCCTTGCGGCTGCAGCTCCCTGCCATTGATAAATAAAGAGGGTGATCCCGTCAAACCGAGAGCCGCTGCTTCCGGGTCATCTATCCGGTGCAGCTGAACATCCGCTATGATTTTCAAGACGGCCAGGGCGCGTGAGATATTATCCCGCAGACCCTTTTCTGATGCGCACCCCGGTGACAAATAACAATCAATTTTCAAGATACTCCCTCACCATAGCCTCGCGGACGGTATGGATGAATAAATACCCTCACCGATTTTTTAAATATGTGCGTCGAGCCATTCTCTGAGATCCGCCAATACCTTGGTCCGGTCGGCCATCAGTTCATTATAGACTTCGTGCCTCAGGCCTTCGTAGCGTTTGAAGGTTTTGTCTTTCGCGCCGACCATCTCAAAGAGTTCATTCTGTCCGGAAAAAGCCGTGTCTTTGGAGCCCAGCTGAATGAGGACCGGGATTTTTATCCTTGAGGCGTTTTGAGCGCCGATGACGACATACCGGTTCATCTCGTGGGCCAGCCTCGGTGTGATGACATTATAAACCAGCGGATCGTCCACGTAAGCCTTGACCACCTCCGGATCGCGCGAGATGAACTCCGGCGGCAGAGGCGACTTGATATGCACGGAAGGCAGGATCTTAGAAAGGATTTTTGTAACAGTCAAAAGAATGGACGGGATATCCGTTCCCGGCTGAGAACCGGTGCCGGACAGGACCAGCCCGCGAATGCCTTCAGGATTCTGTTCAATGTAATTCATGGCGATGAGACTGCCCATGGAATGACCGAGAACAAAACAGGGGAGACCGGGGAATTTGGCGTCGATCACTTCGCGGCGGAACTGCTTTTCATCGTCAATGAATTCCTGAAAGCTGCCGACGTGTCCGCGTTTGCCGTCACTTTTGCCGTGGCCGCGGTGATCCGTGCCAAAAACGGCGTAGCCCGCGGGAAGAAGCTCTCCTACGACATTGCCGTAGCGGTCAATGTGCTCGGCATAGCCGTGGATAATCTGCACGACGGCTTTAGGAGCGCTGTCGGGCACCCATCCTTTCCAGTAAATGGATGCGCTGTCTTTTGCTTTGAACGTTCCGGATTGCGTCTCCATGTCTTTACCCTCCTGTCATGCATGAACTGTAAACCGTGAATCGTTTTTTATTCTATGCTCTTTTTCCCAGATATACAAATCTTACTTGTTTGTTA
>CAZDYR010000140.1:0-6553 GCA_964509625.1 uncultured Smithella sp.
CAACAGACCAGAATGAGCAATCAACTATATACCAGCAGGGAAAGGAGTCTTCGGCCTCAAAGAACGGGGTATTTCTAAAACGCGGAAAAGGACAGAGCTTCGACGAATTCAAGAAAGCATGCATTCAGCGATTAATCGACGCCGGGTTGATCAAGAATTAGAGGAGGCAATGATGGGAATATTTAAGCGGACCGAGGGGCCGCCGGCCTATGGGGAAGGCTACCACAAACGAATGATGGTGATGATCAGGCTGCGGGAACAGGACGCGGAGGTTATAAAAAAAGAGATCGCCGATCTGTGGGCCGAAATCATTCTGCGAACGGACTGCCTTGTGGAGCATGAAATCACGCAGGTGCAGGACGAAACTCAAAAGACAAGGCACGGGGTAAAGAGAAAATGAAAGACATTATTCTGATGGTGCTGCAGGAACTGGCTAATGTTCTGGAAATACTGATTGGGATTTTGAAACAATAATTTAAATCGAAATGTTAAGACATGGAAAGGAGATTTGCCATGAAAAGGGAGGAGATGAGGAAGAAGCAGACTACTATTCGGACGGGGCGGAAGCTCTCTCCCGAAAAATCGGTAAAGATGAGCTATTACGATGGGCTGCAGGACCAGCAGGACGAGTTCGACAGGGAGATGATGAGAAAGAAGCCGATATCGAAGAAGACAGATACACCCCAACAATAGATGTGGGCAAGTGGGCAATGATGTCACTTTCTCTGTTCGGTCTAGTCTTTTTGACTCGACTGAACAGAGAAGTTTCCCGAAATCGGTATTAAATAGAATTTGACAAATTTCCACTACATTGGTAGTTATAATATATGAAAGTAGCGGAAAAAGACAATGTCGTTCATGGGATGTTGAAAGAAGAATACGAACGATGCCTCGATGTAGTAAAATCTCTCCAGGCCAGGTTGGAAAACTATCCCAAGGGTGCCCTGAATGTGCGTCGGAAAAAAATCAAAGAGAAAGAATACGGTTACCATTATCTGGTTCGGCGAGAAGGGAAGAATGTAGTCAATCAGCATATTGCCGCGGAAAATCTGCCAGCGCTCAAAAAACAGCTTGGAGAGCGGGACAAATACAAGAAAGAAATTCTTGCTTACAAGAATCGTCTTGTCTATCTGGAAAAACTGTTAAAAAAATCTATACCGGGAAAACGTTCATGAAAAATCATCTTCCTGACAATCTCTTCCCAGACAGAATCACCCAACTCATTCAGACTGTAAGCGGTGTCGGTTTTTTTGAACACTCAGCCGTGATCGGCAGCTGGGTTATGCTGATTTATAAGGAGCTCTACGGCATTCGATATACTCTGAGAACGCTCGACATCGATTTTGCTGTCCACGTTGCCCATAAAAGAATCAAGCTCCGGGCCGATCTGAATAAACTCATCACCAATCTGGGATTTGCGGACTACTTTGCAGCCGAAGGAATACAAAAATTTACCGGCGGTGGTTACGAGATTGAGTTTATCGGACAGCGATCTGGTGGCCGTGATAAGGCTTTCCTGTCTGTTCATGAATGGAACGTCATCGCTATGCCACTCCCTTTTATCAACATTCTGATCGATTATTCCGACTTAGCTGTTTTACGCGGCTTTACAATTCGTTTTCCTGCGCCGGAAGCTTTCTTCCTCCATAAACTCATCATTTCACAGAAACGTTTGTCCAGCGCAAAGCGTGACAAAGATATCGAGCAATGCGCTGTTATCAGCCCGATTATCAATGATGAAAGAATGCAGCAGATTGTGAAGAATCAACGATTCAGCAAAGAGACCAGGCGATACATTGCCGGCACGTGCGAGGTCATCGGATTTCCGCTACAACGTATCGGATTATGACAGGCCGTAGCGGAATCAATCACGCGGCTACAGAAAGAAGACCGATTGTGGACAGTTAATAGTTGAAGGTGGGGCACTCTCTGAGTAAACCTTTTTTTCTTGCAAAATGTTACAAAGCATATATAATTATCATTAATGGTAATTATGTATGCTTAATAAGAATATTGATAAATTGCAGGCTTTAAGCAAGAAGGCCGGCTTTACCCTTGATGACCTGGCGCAGAATTTCGGCCTTCGGCGCGCCTCCGCGCGCGTCTTTTGCAGCCGTTACGTCAAGCTGGGCCTGCTGGTTCGCTTAAGAAACAATCTATACACCACCGCGTGGAAATGGGACAATCTCACGCGCAATGATTATTTTGTCATCGCTAATATCGTGCAGGTGCCTTCGTACATTTCCTTGATGACAGCACTCGCTTATTATGATGTGTCCACGCAGGCCCAGCAGGATTACCAGGAAAGCATCTGCCTGAAACGCAGCATCGTCTATAACGTCCGGCAGGCTGTTTTCAGTTATGTCAAAATGCAGCGGCCGTATTACAGCGGCTTTGTCAAAACGGAGGGCTTTTTTATAGCCACAAAAGAAAAAGCGTTTTTGGATGCAGCCTATCTTTATTCATTTGGCAAATACCGGTTTGATATAGATTCGCTTGATTTAAATAAACTTGATTTCAATAAACTCAAAAACATGGTGAAGAACTATCCGCAAAAAACAAAGGACGTGGTGAAAAGACTGTGCGGGATTTAATCAAACACGAGCAATTCGAGATGGAAGTCTTAGACAGGCTAAACAGCGGACGATTTCTCGCCAACCTGATCTTCGGTGGTGGCACGATGCTGCGTTTATGTCATGGGCTGGATCGCTATTCGGTGGATTTGGATTTTTGGGTGACAAAAAATATCGACTGGACAAAGCTCTACAGCAAAATGGAAGCGTATTTGCGGCAATTCTATAAGATCTCCGATTCCGCCAACAGACATTTTACGATTCTGTTCGAATTGAAGGCTCCGCAGTATCCGAGGGCGTTGAAGATTGAGATCCGCAAAGAAAAAAAGATGATCAAGACCGAATCCGGCATCGCATACAGCCCGAATTCTAATGTTCAGGTATTGCTCAAAACAGTAACGTTGGAAGAGATGATAAAGTCCAAAATTGAAGCCTTCCTCAACCGCCGGGAAATCCGCGACGCATACGATATTGAGTATTTACTTAAGAGAGGCATCGCTCTTGCCGCATCAAAGGAAAGTCTCGTCAAGCTGTTTGATGGCTTAGAAAAGCTGGGCAAGAAAGACTTCTCCGTAAAGTTGGGTTCCTTGCTCGACGCACCCGTTCGAAAATATTACGTTGAAAACGGATTCCGCATTCTGGAAAGGCATTTGAAGGATCAGCTCCATGCAGTATGATATCCAGGGACATGATCCTTAGCAGACGTCACCCTGCATGAAGCAGTAAGGGAGAAGAAAATATGAATGAAGTCAATCCCGACAGCTATTGCGGAATTTATTGCGGCGCATGCTCGGTTGCGGTGCACGGCAAAACGGCTCGTGCTGACGGGTTTGTGGCCTGTCTGGGGAGCGTGCCTAATGAGGAGCTGGCCTGCGGCGGCTGCAAATCCGACAATTTGTATGCCGGCTGCCGCGTATGCAACTTTCGCGATTGCGCCGGGGCAAAGGGCGTTGAGCACTGTGTCGATTGCGCCGAATATCCCTGCAAAATGTATAAACATTGGCAATCGGTTGGCAAAATATTGCCGCATGTTTGCGAAGCTTCCGCCGCTCTGGGAGCGATCAAACGCGATGGCGTGGATGCCTGGCTTGAAGCTGAGAAACATCGCTGGTCCTGCCCGGATTGCGGCGAGCCGTTTTCATGGTACAGTAATGTCTGCCCCGCATGCGGGCGCAAGATTGCAGCATACGGGCTGTCCGGGTGGCGGAAGCTTCTGTGCCGTCTCATATTGCCCATGGCCTACCGCAAAGGAAAGGCGAAAGGGCAGGGAAAAGAAGATTAGAGGGTTGGAAAAACATGGTCGAGAGGAGCAAGGAGCAAAGGGAATAATGTTCTGTGTTCTACGTTCGATGTTCAATGTTAAAAGACAACGAAGAAAAATACATCCACTTCCGGCTCTTTGCGCCACCTCCGCCTAACCTAAAGGTCACAAGACCGGGAAGACGACCAAAGACGAAAATAGTTCACTCATGAATGCCATTATGAGACCGTTAATACCAAGGGTGCGTTGAAGGCCGGGCAATTTATCGCTGGTGCCTGTAAGACAAATCGTGTAAATTACCGCCTGACGCGTGCGTTTTGTCCGGAATAAGACTGTGGTGCCCGTAAAGCGGGAAGACATCCTTTTAGAACTGATGCGGAGGCAGATGAATACTTTGAAAACAGGTGTTGCGGCTGTTGCGGCATTATTTACCTGCATGTTTCTTTTCTGCGGCATTGCGATTGCGGACTATACCGTTTCTCCGACAGAAGAAATTGCCGGCATGGAAATTCAAAATGAACTAACGGGAGAACAAACCCCGGTAAAAAAGAATCGTGGCGACAAAAAAGAAAAAGCGGTGCTTCCGGGAAGTATGGAAAAGCGCAGAGCCGCTTTGCAGGCGTCTTTCCGCAAGGCCGGAATCAGCTCCGATGAGGTTGATGAAATATTTTCCGACGAGCGCCTCGAAATCTATCATCATATCTATATGTCACCGGTGCCGAAAGACGGCGGCAAGAAAAAGAGAAAGCTCAGTTACTTCGATGAGGAGTTCGGCCTGCTCAAGCCCGAGTCTATTGAATCCGGAAAAAGAATCATAGCGGAAAACAAAGAACTCTTTGAGAGGCTGGAAAGTTTCTATGGTGTTCCCGCCAATTTTATAGTGGCTATTATCAGGGTCGAAACGAATTTCAAAGAGCATCTCGGCGAATATGAGGTTTTCAATTCTCTTTATACGATGGCCCTGCTCAGCAAAAGATCAAAGCGCGTTCGCATGGCCGGCAGAGAACTGGTCACCTGGGTAAAGACATGCAAGCAATGGGGCATAGACCCGTTTGCCGTGAAAGGCTCCTGGGCCGGCGCCTTCGGCATTCCCCAGTTTATGCCTTCTTCATATGTTATGTTTGCCGTGGATCACAATAACGACGGGATCATCGATCTGTATGATTATCCCGATGCTTTTGCCAGCGTCGCCAATTACCTCCGTCGGGTGGGCTGGCAAACCGGCAACGAGAAAAGAATGCGCCGGGCCGTCTACCGCTACAACCATCAAAAAGCCTACGTCAACGCCGTTTTCGCTTACGCGGAGAGCATCTGATAAATCAATAACAGGCGAGAAGAGTGAGGCGAAAGGACAAAGGATAAAGGACAAAGGATTGCTTCGCAAAGGCACGGGGCCATCGGCTATGGGCGATAGGCGAAAAATAGAAGATTGGACGGATTGGAGGAGCCGAAAACCAGCTTCATGAATGCCTGGATGCCGGCCGCTGCGGGCATGAGGAATGTGCATTCAACGATGAGACGATTAATACATCTGTAAAGGTTGCAAGGTGTTTTCTTTGCAGGTAAGATGACGGCCGGCTGAAAATATTTCATGGCATTCGAAAGACGCGTATTGGATGACCTGATCTCCAATCTCCCTGTAAGAATTTAAAATATGATCATTGTAAAATTAAACGGCGGAATCGGAAATCAGATGTTTCAGTATGCCTTAGGAAGAAAACTGGCGCTGAAAGGTAATTCTGTTCTTAAGTTTGATATTGATGAACTTGTTGTTACTCCTCCCGGGAGAGTAACTCCGCGTCAATATGCATTGCATGTTTTCGATATCCAGGCGGGAATTGCCGATAAAAGCGAAATTGAAAAACTTAAATGCCGCATAGACAATATCATTTCAAAAAATCTGAAAAAACTTGGTTTTTTTAAAAGAAGCAATTCGTTCGCGCCCGAACCTCATTTCCATTTCTATCCGAAAGTTCTTGATTTTGAGGATAATATTTATGTGACGGGTTATTGGCAGACGGAAAAATATTTCAAAGATATTGAAGGTGTGCTCAGAAAAGATTTTTCTTTGAAAAAAGAGTTCGGCATTGCCAATAAGGAACTTGCCGGAGAAATCAGGAGCAATAACGCGGTTAGCCTGCATGTTCGGAGAGATGATTATGTGACGGATCCCATTATAAGCACTTATCACGGTGTCTGTTCTTTGGAATATTACCGTCATGCCGTTGAGTACATCGCGGCAAAAGTAAAGAATCCTGTTTTTTATTTTTTTTCTGACGATATGGGATGGGTTAAAGAACACCTGCGGATTCATTATCCCGTAAAATATGTATCTGACGGCATTTTGAAGGATTACGAGGAAATGATGCTGATGAGTTATTGCAGACATAACATTATCGCCAATAGCAGTTTTTCCTGGTGGGGGGCATGGCTCAATGCAAATCCGGGGAAAATTGTAATTGCGCCGCGGCCATGGTTTGTAAACTCTCTAATGGATACGTCAGATGTCATTCCGGAGGAATGGACAACTTTCTCAATAAGCTAAAAGATCGCTTCGCGAAGGCACAAAGCATGAGGGGTGAGGATAAAAGATAAAGGATAAAGGAGAAAGGCAAGGAATAGAAGATTGGACGGGTTGGAAGATTAGGAATCAGGTAATTGGTGAGGCGAGAGGCGAGAGAAAAAGCTCGTAGCTGGTAGCTCGTAGAAAAAGAAGATT
>CAZDYR010000141.1:0-6534 GCA_964509625.1 uncultured Smithella sp.
CCTTCAAGGGGTGCACTTATCCATTGTTCAATGCGGTCATAGACCTTCTTGTTGAGATTTGAAACGGTTCCGGGGCTTACCCGAGTGCCCCACAGAGCTTCTGTGATATCTTCTACCCGTCTTACGGATATACCGGCCAGATACATCTCAATTAAAGCTTCTTCAACGGAACTCTCTCGTCGTCGATATCGTTCCATAATCGCCGTTTCAAAACTTAGCGTCCGTAATTTGGGAACCTTCAATTCAACCTGACCGGCTTTGGTGTCCAGTTTCCGCTTATAATGGCCTGCCCGTGTATCCTGACGCTTCTCTGTTCGCCCATAGCGGCTTGCCTGACACAGTTGGTCCGCTTCCGCATCCAGTAATGCGTTGAGTGTCTCTTCTACGGTCCCGCGAACTACTTTATCCCGATGCTTGGTCAACTGCTCCTGCTCGATCCGAATAATCTGACCCGTTTTTACCCCTTTGTTTTCCTTTAGCGATTTGCTATTCTCCATTCGTAGCCCTCCTGATGGTATTATTTTTTGTCTTCGAACAACAAAAATTCTACCAGATTGAGGGCTACTCCTCAAATGTGCGAAAAATATTATACGTTATCTTTTTCTTTTAGCCACATATGAAGGGGCATGTTTAATGAGCAAAGTTTTATTTCTTACCCACCCGACCATAGGGCACTTGAACAGCCTTCTTACTATTGCTTTGAAGATGAGGGAGAATGGGCACGACATTCAATTCATTGTCCCTGGGTCAAACCTCGCTGACCCGAGGATCAAGATGTTCAAAGTGTTTTATAATGGGAAAATCGTCCCTGTGAAAATCCGTTCGCAAGGCATCGGGATACGTCTTCTTTTTCCACCTCTTCCTTACATCTACCTTGCAGCGCTCATTCCGACAAAAAAAAGATTTGAAGAAACAATAACCGCGATTCAATTCTTTAGCTCTGGGATTAAAAGTTTCACAAGACGTATAAATAGTCTTGTGAAGAAACTAAAGCCCGATATGATTGTAGCAGATTTTTTCTTTTATTCAGCGCCCCTCGTTGCAGAGTTGAATAATTTGCCTTACATAGCGATTTATCATAGTGGGCTCCCCTTTGGAGGGAAAAGTGTGCCGCCATTCGGCAGTGGACTTCCCGTTTCCACTCAGAATACGCGCCCTAAAAGAATATTCAGAGAAAAAGAGCAGGAATTATCCAAGAGACTTATTACCACTGTCAACCGGGCAAGGAAGGCATTTTCACTCAAACCCATTAACTTTGATTTGCTAAAGATGCCTCATTCACCATGGCTAAATCTTGTAGTAACTCATGAAGCTGTTGATATACCCCGTTATCACTTAGGTCCCAACACAGTGTATGTTGGGCCTATATTCATGAACATGGGGATTAACAGATCTTCTTTCCCCTATGAAGACTTACGAGAGGATAAATACAAGATCTATGTTTCACTAGGTACTGTATTCAACGATAAGCCCAAGATCTACGAAGATATTATTATATCCCTCCAAGAGAATCCTCATTACCAAATTATTGTGAGCGCTGGTGGGGCCTATGACAAGGTTTCCAGAAAACGCTATAATTCGAATGTAATGCTTTTTGAATCAGTACCCCAGGCCGAGCTATTGAACCGAATAGATCTTGTAGTCAGTCACGGTGGGAACAACACTCTGAATGAAACGCTCTATTATGGGAAGCCTGTTGTTGTCCTTCCAGTTGGAGGAGAACAGCATGACAATGCATCCAGAATAGAGTTTCATGGCCTGGGTTATCGTATCGACATGGCCTTGCTTAGCGATGGGACTCTCTGCAATGTGGTGGAGGGGCTTAGGAAAGACACAGAACTGAACCAAAGGCTTAAGAAAGTAAGTAATCAACTCGCGGAATCGGATGGGACAACCGCTTCAGTAAGTTTAATTGAGTGGGTTATGGAAAACAAAAAGCCTTTTACTAAAAAAAGTGAGTTGCCCTTAACCATAACGAGAGACAGCCTACCTCTGTACCTACAGGATTGAGAAAGCAACATTGTATGGTTTCTGTAGAGTTCACGTTATTTTCTGCAAATGGCTAGAGGCAGGATCGGAAACGGCCCTGCCTTTTTTTGCACATAACGAATGGTTATCCCTGATTCTCTGTGGCGCAAGTAATTGCAACCTTGTAGGTGCTATACGTAACAAAATGATGATTGCAACTTAGGCGGCACAGGTTCATCATCTATCGGTATTTCCTATTGATTTACAGGAAAGGAGATAGCGATGGACCCAATAGCAGCAGAAAAGCACATCATCAAATTCACAAAAGAATCCCTGGCATTTTATGACGACATGGATCGAGATGCATGTCGTCATTCCGCCAAAGTTTTCAAGAAAAGCATTCCTGAATCATTAGAGAGCCCGGCGTTCGAGCAGGAAGCCAAGGCGCTGCGATGGGCTTTAAAGCGCCTTTCTGGATGGGACCTGCCGGGTAAAGAGCATGTTGCGGAATATTGTCGGCACATATATCGGCGGAACTTCAGACCAAAGACTTACATCAGCAACCTGACGGCGATTCAAGTCTTTCTCACCGTTGTCAAGGATTCGGGGAAACACCGTCTGGAAGAAATCACCAAGCAGGATATTGAAACTTTTATTGAGCACGAACAGGATCGGGGTTTGATGCTGTCAACAGTGCGGACAAGGCTTCACTGTGCCAATGCCTTTTTAGGCTATTTGATTGAAATCGGAGTTGTCAGCGCCGACGTTCTGGCACGAAGGATTCGCCTGAAAAAGCCGGAAGCATTGCCCCGGGCCATGGATCCGGATGACATTAATAAACTGCTCTGCGTAATTAACAATACAAAAGACCGGGCCATGATCACCGTGCTTCTGCGGACGGGGATGAGAATCGGCGAATTGCTTGGCACGAAGATGAGGGATCTCCACCTGAAGGATCGCCGGATTGATATTTACGAGGGGGAAAAGAATCGGATCGGGCGAGTGGTCTATCTTAGTGATGACGCAATGGCCGCCTTGAAAGCATGGCTTAAGATAAGAGAGGTTGATCATGAGTTTCTTTTTTATGCCCGGGGCAGTAGAACCATGTGCTACAGTACCGCACATCTTATCTTCTCACGGTGTCTAAAAAAAGCCGGCCTTGCGCACAAGGGGTATTCCCTGCATGCGCTGCGGCATACATTTGCCAGCGAGCTTCTCAATGCCGGCATGCGGATCGAGTGCCTTCAGCCCCTGATGGGGCATACCTCTCTGGATGTGACGCGCCGCTACGCACGCCTTACGGACAAGACACGGGAAGAAGAGTACTTCCGAGCCATGACAATTATAGAAAGGGGGGAGATTGATGGCCATTACCGAATCGATCATCAGGTACAGGCGTTTCTTGAAGAGAAAGAACGTCTCACCGAATACCGTTAAGAACTATTTGCACGGTCTGAAGCATTTTGTTTTATGGCTTGACGTTCCGCTTGAAATGGTTACGCACGGGAAGGTGAATGCTTATATCGATTATCTGATGGGCCAGCGGTTAAAGCCCAAGACGATCAACTGTTACCTCAACGGTGTCTGCCAGTTTTACCACTACCTTTCAGATGAAGAGGGAATCCAGATCGTCAACCCTGTGAAGAAACCAAACATCATGAAGCTGTCGAGGGGACTTCCGAAACATCTGAAAGATGAGCAGATAGAGATCCTCTTCCATCATCTGAAAGGATACCGGGACCGTGCCATGTTCATGCTCATGCTTCGTTGTGGATTACGTGTGGAGGAAGTGGCCCATCTTTCTCTTGCTGACATTGATCTGAAACGCAGAATGCTGCTCATCCAGGACGGCAAGGGCGCCAAGGACCGGATTGTCTACATCAGCAACGATGCCCTTTATGCACTGCTGGACTATCTTAAAGTGAGGCCAACAAACAAAGTAAAGAAAGTTTTTCTGGTAGAGAAAGGGCCGCTTACCGGGCAGCCCATCTCCATTCGAGGCATTCAGAAACGGATGGAATATTATGCACGCAAAACAAATCTGAAGATCTCATGTCATCATCTTCGCCATACGATGGCCACGCAGATGTTGAATGCGGACACGGATCTCTCTACGATCCAGGATCTTTTGGGGCATAACTCTATCAGGACGACACAACGTTATTGCCGAGTATCAAACATGAAAGTGCAACGAGACTATTATAAAGCGATGGAGGTGATCATGCAAAGAACGGCTTGCAACCAAAACAGCGGATCGGGTTGAGCGGAGTTACCCACAGCAGCCCCCCGCCTTGCTCCTTGGACGGGCGCGGGGTGCGGCTGTGGATAACTCCTTGTGGCGAGGCCAGCAACAAATTAACTTGACGAATTTAGATTTTATGGCTATTGTAAACACGGTGTAACATAACAATATCAATAGGGAATTTTGATTATGTTACGTATAGGTAGGTGAAATTAATGATTGTAATTGAACTCAATCTATCATTTCAAATACCCGTCATGTTGGTCCCTCATCACAAAATTAACCCGACAGTCGCAGCGGTATGGTGTACCCGAAATCATGACCGAAACGTTGTGGTATGCGGCGTTGTGAAACATCAGACGGCTGAACTGTTTGAGCCCGAAGGGCGAGTTTTCGGCCGTCGCGAAATGAGCCGCAGAGCCGCAGTCGAGGGCATTTGAGCCCATGGCATGCTGCTGCAACGGACGCACCTCTTTTCGTATAATTGACCTTACCTATTGGCTGGTATGATCACATTTTCACTTTCCCTGTACCATACAACTTGTTGACAACTTTTAAAATTAGTTTACAATAAAGTTGTATTCTATTCATCGGAGAGCCCGCCATGGATGTGGAAAAGCAAATTTCAAATATTCTGAAAAAAAGGAACCGGATTACAACGGCCGATCTGGTCGGTAAAACCGGGTTTACGCGGGCCTACGCGCATAGCTTTCTTAAGAAGCTCGTCGACGAAGGGGCGCTTCTTCGCGTTGGAAAAGCCAACCAGGCGCATTACATCCTGCCTGCCGGAAAGGGTAAGGCCCTTCCTCAACCGGCCAGAGTTCGTAAAATTTTGACGAACAAAGGAGTGGCCGAAGACATCATTCTGGATCAGGTCAGACGGCAAAGCTCGATCTTTCAGGGCTTGACGGAAAATATTTCCGCAATCCTGAACTATGCTTTTACGGAAATGCTCAACAATGCGATCGAACATTCCCAATCAGAAAAAATCGACGTTCTTATGCAGAAAACGGCAATGGACCTTCGCTTTACCGTGAAGGATTGGGGCGTGGGCATTTTCAATAACATTATGAAAAAAAAGCATCTCGCCTCAACGATGGAAGCCCTCCAGGACCTGCTCAAAGGAAAGGAGACGACCGCTCCGGAGGCGCACAGCGGAGAAGGCATCTATTTTACCTCTAAAATTGCCGACCGGTTGACGATTTCAAGTTTTGAAAAAAAACTGGTATTCGACAATATCCGACAGGATGTTTTTGTTCGGGACATTCAATCTTCGAACGGCACGAGGATTGATTTTGTCCTGGCCCTGAAATCAAAAAAATCGCTTACAGGACTGTTTCGTCAATACACGGATGAGAATTTCGAGTTCAGCAAAACCGGCGTCAGGGTTAAGATGTTTCAGAACGGGATTGATTATGTCTCCCGCTCTCAGGCCCGACGGATGATGGCCGGTCTGGAGAAGTTTAAAACCATTACGCTGGACTTCCAAAATGTCGCAACCGTGGGCCAGGCTTTTGCCGACGAAATTTTCCGCGTCTGGCAGGGCACGCACCAGAACATCCGGGTGGTTGCCCAAAGCGCCAACGAAAATATTATGCTGATGGTTCGGCGCGCCGGAGGCTAGATGACAACTTGCATACAACTATCAGTATGAAATACGGGAAAAGTTGTATGCCATGACGAAGGATGCCACATGAAAACAGTTTCTCTTTTTATTCCATGCACGGTTGATCTTTTCCTGCCTGAAATCGGCTGCGCGACCTACCGGCTTCTTGAACATCTGGGCGTCGATTGTATCTATCATCCCGAACAGACCTGCTGCGGACAGCCTGCAATCAATGCAGGCTATACTGAGCAGGCACGTAAAGCGGCCAGGCATTTCATCGACGTCTTCGGTGATGATGAAGCAATCGTCAGTCCCTCGGGTTCCTGCGTCTGCACCGTCAAATACCATTATCCTGACCTTTTGCAAAATGAGCCCGAATGGCTGGGAAGAGCCGAAGCCCTGGCCTTGCGCATTTACGAGCTCACGCAGTTCATTGTCGATGTTCTGGGCGTTGAAGATGTCGGCGCGGGCTTTGACGGCAAAGTCGCCTATCATGAATCCTGCCACATCCTGCGGGGGCTGGGTGTTTCCGTTCAGCCGAAAAAAATAATTGAAAATGTCTGGGGAGCCGAGCTTCTGGCTCTCAAAAGCGCGGAGAGCTGCTGCGGGTTTGGCGGCGAATTTGCCAACGGCTATCCCGATATTTCCGAAGCGATGGTAAAGGAAAAATGCGAAAGCTATCTGAATTCGGGGGCGGACGTTTTACTGGTATCCGAAC
>CAZDYR010000142.1:0-6511 GCA_964509625.1 uncultured Smithella sp.
CTGCGATTTCGGGTTGGTCGGGTTGAATTCGCCGACGATCTGATGCCACAGGTAACGTGCCGCACGCAGCATGGCGATTTCCATGAAAAAGTTCATACCCACGCCGAAAAAGAAAGAAAGCCTCGGCGCGAAATCATCAATCTTCAATCCGCCGTCAATGGCCGCCCTGATGTATTCCTTGCCGTCGGCCAGGGTAAAGGCGGTCTGCAGCACCGAATCCGCTCCCGCTTCCATCATATGATAACCGCTGATGGAGACGGTGTTGTAGCGCGGCATATTTTTTGAGCAGTAGGAAATAATGTCGGAGACGATCCGCATGGAAGGCCTGGGCGGATAGATATAGGTATTGCGAGTCAGAAATTCCTTAAGAATGTCATTCTGAATGGTGCCGGCCAGCAGTTTCTGATCCACGCCCTGCTCCTCGGCGGCCACGATGTATCCGGCCAGAACGGGCAGCACCGCGCCGTTCATGGTCATGGAAACGGAAACTTTGTCCAGGGGAATCTTATCAAAAAGGATTTTCATGTCTTCAACGGAGTCAATGGCCACACCGGCCTTCCCCACATCACCCGCAACGCGGGGGTGATCGGAATCGTATCCCCGGTGGGTAGCCAGATCAAAGGCCACCGACAAACCGGTTTGTCCCGCGGCCAGGTTCTTCCGGTAAAACGCGTTCGATTCCTTTGCCGTGGCAAAACCCGCGTACTGGCGGATGGTCCAGGGCTGATTGGCGTACATCGTGGCCGTAGGCCCCCGCAGATAGGGCGCGATACCGGACAGGGTGTTGACGGTATCGAGCCCCTCCAGGTCTTCCGCCGTGAAGATCGGCTTTACGAGGATGCCTTCCGGGGTCTCCCAGTTGAGTAATTCAAGGGGTCTTCCCTTGAGCTCTCTGCTTGCTGCTTCTTTCCACTTCTTCATGTTCTTGTGCGCGGTCACTTTAAACTCCTTTGGTAAAAATTCAAATATCGGGGGCTCCGATTACTCAGCAAGGCGTGTCATCACATCTTGCGCAGTTCTTTTTTCAGGATTTTTCCTACCAGTGTTTTGGGCATCGCCTGTAAGATAACCACTTCTTTCGGGACAAAGAATTTCTTCAGTTTGCCTTTACAGTATTCCAGGATATCCTCGGGTGTCGCCTTTTCATTTGCCTTCAGGGTGACAAAGGCCTTGAGGTCTTCTCCGTAAATTTTGTCTTTGATGCCGATGACGGAAGCTTCGGACACGGCCGGATGGGTGTAAAGGACTTCTTCAATGACCCGCGGTGAAATATTTTCTCCGCCTTTGATGATGATATCTTTCTTGCGGTCGGTGATCGTAAAATATCCGTCCACGTCGACAAAACCGATATCTCCCGTGTGCAGCCAGCCGTTTTTGATGACTTCCGCCGTGGCCTCGGGCATATTCCAGTAACCCTTCATGACCATCGGACCCCGGAGAACAATTTCTCCCTCCTGGCCCTGCGGTACTTCGTTGTCGTTATCGTCGAAAATTTTCATCTCCATCCCCTTCATGGGCTTCCCGATGGTGCCGGGTTTGATCACCGGACGGCTGATGTTGGTTGAGTTGTTTGCGCCGGCTTCGGAGAGTCCCCAGCCTTCGCCGATTTCCGCTCCGAATTTTTCCTTGAACTGCTTCCAGGTATCGAGCGACAATGGCGCCGAACCGCAGACCCAGTACTTGACCGAGCTGATATCGTACTTGGCGTAATCCGGGAACATCAGCATGTAAATCACCATGGTGGGGACGATGGGGACGGACTGGACTTTGTATTTGTCGATGTTGGCAAATACCTGCTCCAGATTGAACTGCCGCATGATGATGACTTTCCCTTTTAATCTTAAAAATGAACCGTTCATCATGGCAACACCGAAAGAGTGGCAAAGCGGCAGCATGGCCATGGAAATCAGATCCTGCGGGAGATTGGTGTCTTCCTGCTGCATCCGCGCCGAGTAGGCCAGCCCCGCGTGGGTCAGCATCACGCCCTTGGGCGTGCCGGTCGTGCCGGAGGTATAAATCATGACGGCAACATCATCGTCGGCCGTTTCCAGCATCGTGAGGTTTTCGGAGCTTTCATCCAGAAGCTTTTTGAAATTATGGGTCCCTTCAAATTCCTTCTCGGAGACCATGATGATGTTTTTTACCGCGCCGGATTTGGACTGAGCGGTTTTGACTTTATCGAGATATTCCGGCGTCGTAATAACCGTATGAACGCCGCTGTTTTGATAAATGAAATTGATTTCTTCCTGACCCACCATGTAATTGATCGGCAAAGCGATCGCGCCGATTCTCCAGATGGCTTGAAAAGCCTGAAAAACCTCCGGACAATTCTGCATCTGCATGATCACCCGGTCGCCTTTGGCGACGCCGAGCTTCTTTAAGGCATTCCCGAATTTTCGGGCGGCGCGGTCCATCTGAACATTCGTAATTTCCTGCCCCTCAAAAATATAACTGACGTGTTCACCGACTTCCAGGTTTTTTAATGCCAATTCCGCAACGTTCATCTTGACGCCTCCTGTGTTTATTCCAAACCGCATACTGGTTTATTTGACCAATCAGCCATCTCGCAGCAAGCTGCGGATAATCAACACTCGCCCCGCTCAAGCGGGATTGCATTCAGCTGCTTCCTGATAGCGTGTATATAAAATAAACAGCCTTGAAAAAACAATCCGGGACAAGGTCTTCTTCAGAACATGGCGCCCGCGGTTACTGATCAATCACTTGCTGCTGCCTCAGATGCTGCGGGATTTCAACAACACTAGACGCCCGCCCCGCCCTCAGGAGATGCCCCGGAAGGGAAAGGCCGGCCATCTTTTCCGCGAGCTTCACGCAATCCAGAAGTTTTTCCAGATCAATGCCCGTTTTCACGCCCATTTCTTCAAATACGTGAACCAGGTCTTCCGTCGGCACATTCCAGTAGCCGATGTCCAGTGCGCCCACCCCGTAAGGCGTCGCGCTCATGCCGCCCAGTGACGTATCGAAAATGCGGATGCCCGCCTCATAGGCGGCGATACAGTTGGCAATCGCCATGCCGCGCGTATTGTGGAAATGAACCGCCAGATTGATATCCAGATCCAGATCCAGCAGCGGGCGGACGGTTGATTGAACCGATCGGGGATTGGCCATCCCGGTGGAATCGACCAGTACAATTTCCGACGCTCCCATGTAACTGAGCTTTAAAAGCAGCTGCACGACATCATCGACACCGATTTTGCCCGTGTAAGGACAGCCGAATGCCGTCATGATATAAGCCCGGATACTGCGGGCGTTTTGCACGGCCGTGGCCAGAATGGCGGGAAGCGTTTTATTGAGGCTTTCTTTCAGCGTCCTGCCGATGTTGAGTTTATTGAACGTATCACTGGCCGAAAGAAGCACCAGAATCTCGTCGATTTGCGTGATGACAGCGCGGCGACAGCCGATTTCATTGGGAACAAGACCCACATAGGTCACGTCCGGCTTCTTCGCAATGCCCGCGATCAGTTTTTCTGCATCATATCCCCGGGGGAGAAGTCGGGGATGCGAAAAGGACGCACATTCGATTTTCCTCAGGCCTGTTTCCGATAATTTATTGATATAATTTATTTTATCAGCCGTAGATAAGCTTTCACACACCTCGGGAAGACCATCCCGCGGTGATACTTCCACGATGGTCACCTGTGTGTCTTTTTTTTTCGAAGCTTTGGCAGCCTGTGTCATATGGTTTACCGTGGTCATAGCGTCCCGTTTCCGATGATACAGGGTTTACTGCATAAGTCGTTCCAGTTTCTTTTAATCCCGCTCAGGCCCGACACGTATTGATTGACCGTCTAATCCGTATTCTTTCAGCTTCAGATAGAAAGTTCTCCTGCTGATGCCCAGCATTTTAATCGCTTCTGATTTATTAGAGGTGAGGGCTAAAACCTCCCTGATTAACTTCCGCTCCAGTTCGCGAACGGATTGGATCAGATTGTATGATGCCGGCGTCCCGATAGCCTCGGATCCGTCGCCCGCGGGCGTTCCGTCCGATTCGGGAAAAAGAAACTTCGGCAGAGAAGCCGGTTCAATGACGGATGCCTGTGTCATATTCACCGCGTAACTGACAACCCCCTTGAGCTCCCGCACATTGCCCGGCCAGTGATACGCCTGCAGAATCCGGATGGAGGCCGGTGAGAATCTGTATTTTTGCTTTTGAATTGCATCATTACATTTTAAAAAGTTATCAACCAGAAGAGGAATATCTTCATGGCGTTCCCGGAGCGGCGGCAATACAATGGTAAACGGGTTTAAGCGAAAATAAAGGTCTTCACGGAATTTTTTTTGTTCGATAAGCCCGGCCAGATCCTGATTGGTGGATGAAATAATCCGCACATTGACTTTGATGTTTTTCGTCCCGCCGACCCTTTTAAAAGAACCGGATTCCAGCACGCGCAGTAATTTGGACTGAACGGATAAAGAGGAATCCCCGATTTCATCAAGCAGAATCGTCCCGCCGTGCGCTTCATCAAAATAGCCTTTGCGGCCCTCGTTGCGCGCGCCTGTGAACGCGCCTCTCTCATATCCGAAAAGTTCGCTTTCGATGAGGCTGTCGGGAATGGCGGCACAGTTGACATCGATCAACGGTTGATCTCTGCGGCCGCTGGCCTGATGGATGGCGCGCGCCAGAATCTCTTTCCCCGTGCCGCTTTCGCCGATAATCAGAACGGCAATATCTGATTTCGCCGCCCGCTGGGCGGTCACCAGCGCCTTGCGAAAGGCGATGCTGACGCCGATCATTTCATCAAAAGCCGCCCCCAGCCTTTCCGCCTGGAAAGCCTCTGGCCCCCCATCCCGATCTTTGGGCTGTGCCCCGCTTGCTTTCCTGTCGTCTTTTCCGCCCATGGCTTTTATCCACTCGGATTGTTTATTTTATATACGTTTTTCCGCTGTACTGTATACAATAAATACACATTTGTCAATGATTATTTCACCGGTTCATGGTGATACAACATCCCCATGAAACCGCGCTAAAGAAAATCAATCAGCCGCCGCGCGGCAAGCGCAGGCGAATGAGGGCTCGTCGGGTTTAAGCGGGATTAAAAGGGCTGGTATGGTATTTGCTGCGATGAGCAGTTGGATACATCGGTTTGTCTGAGGGAGTAAATGATAACAGCAGCCAAAAAAATCCCCGCTGATCCTGTTAAAATACAGGACAATACATTTCGCGACGGCCACCAGTCCATCTCCGCGACCCGGATAACGGATGAAATGTTTGCCGCGGCGGCCCGGTGCGTGGACGAGAAGGTTTCCCGGGAGGATTTCGAGCAGGGACGGATTTTCCAGTCCTTATCACGTATTCGTGAAGTATCCCTGCACATAGCCATCTCCGTTGCCAAGGCGGCGTTCACCTGGAAGCTTACCGCGATGAAGGAGCCGGCCGATCTGCCCGGATTCATTAAATCCAGGATGTACGACCCGGTCTATCCGCCTTATCCTCTGATAAAAAAAGTGGCCAAAAGAAACAAGGAGATGTATAAGAAAACCGGCATTTGACGGCCACGCATGTTGACGATCATCTGAACGGTTCCCGTGCTTCAATTTTTTTACAAATTGCCGCTTTGCGGTCTGACAGGTTTAGCTATAGTCCAATAATAAATACATAAGGGGTGTGGTTTTATGGAAAATGTCGTGTTTATCAGCTGCGCGCGGACGCCCATCGGCGGCTACGGAGGCGCGCTCAGAGATGTGGCGGTGTACCGGATGGCCAGCACGGTACTGAAAGCGGCGGTCAAAAAGGCGGGCATTGATCCGTCCCAGGTGGACGACGTCATCATGGCGTCCGCCTATCAAAACGGCGAATGCGCCAACGGCGCGCGCATGGCCGTTCTCGACGCCGACTGGCCCGATTCGATTCCCGGCGGAATGATCGACCGGCGCTGCTGTTCGGGGCTGGAAAGCGTCTACTACGGGGCGCTGCAGATTCAAACCGGCAACGCCGACATTGTCATCGCCGGCGGCATGGAATCCATGAGCCAGGGCGAACTGTATATCCCCGGCGACGTCAAATGGGGCCTGGGCGGCAAGAATCATGAAAAGTACGGTTTCATGCCCCGCGGCCATGGGGCGCTGGCGATGTGGGGCATTCCTTTGTATGACCGACTTCAGCGCGGACGCGTCATGAGCCAGCCCATCTGGCGTTATGGCGAACTGAGCTCCATGATGACCTGGGCGGAAACCGCCGCCAGAAATGAACGCATCACGCGCGAGGAAGCCGATCGCTGGGCGCTTCGCTCCCACCAGCGCGCGGTGGCGGCACAGGAGGCGGGCAAATTTAAAGATGAAATCGCCCCCGTTCTGGTCGGAAAAGACAAGAACGGCCAGGAGATTTTTTTCATGACGGATGAAGGCCCCCGCAAGGACACCACGCTGGAGCGCCTGGCCAAGCTGAAAGCCGTTTATAAGGACGGCGTCTGCACGGCCGGCAATTCGTCATCGGAAAACGACGGCGCGGCCGTGGTGGTGATGGCCTCCGAAAAGAAAGCCAAAGAACTGGGCG
>CAZDYR010000143.1:0-6500 GCA_964509625.1 uncultured Smithella sp.
TCCGCCGCCAAAGCATTGAGGACGCCACACAACAACATTATTATCACCGCTGCAAGAATCCTCTTCATTTTTTTGTCTCCTTTAGCGCCCTCTGTCGTTTTCCAGGTGCGGATATTGATGAATCAGGATGTTCACTTCCAAAAGACGCCGGAATTATATGGTAAAAACAAAACAGTGGCAAGAAAAAAGACGGTTTCCTCCGGAAAAGAACAGATGATTCGGAGAAATGCCCCCGGTTTGATTTTAGCTACTTGAAATAAACCATATTCTTTGCTAAGGGAGCAGCAAGATTTTCAGGAGGCCAGTAAGACCATTAATCTAGCACTGTTATTGGAAGAATCCGTTCAACGTTACGACGACCGGCCCGTTTTGGTTTCGGACAGCCGGCATATCACTTACAGGCAGATGCATTCCGCGGTTCATGAGACGGCGCAGTCCTTAAAGAATCTGGGAATGAAAAAAGGGGATAAGGTTGCTTTGATGCTGCCGAATGTCCCCGAATTCGTTTATTGCTATTTTGCTGTCGTTCAGTCCGGCGCCGTGGCCGTTTTACTCAACACGTCGTCGACACCGTCCGAACTGATTTATCTTCTTAATAACAGCGATACCAAAATTCTTATTACCCAGACCTCCGGAGAAAAAAAATATAACGAAATCAAAAGCCGGCTTTCATCCTGTCATTCCGTCTTCAGCATTGAGTCCGCTGAAACTCATGCCGGGATGGATACCAAAAACATTGTTTACAAAAATGATTCCCCTCCGGCAGTCATTGATCCTGATGACCCGGCGATGATCATCTACACGGCAGGGCTCACCGGCAGGCCGCTGGGCGCCGTGCTGACCCACCGCAATCTCTGCGAAGAGCTTGATATGATCCAGCCCATCTTCAGGCGCCGCCCGGATGACGTCGGTCTTTGCCTGATTCCTTTATTCCACTCCTTTGGCGCCACGGTGAACATGCTTAATGTGGTTCAGGCGGGTTGTTCCACTGTCATGATGGACCGGTTGACCATGGACAGTCTTTTTTCCACAATCGAAAAGGAGAAAATATCTTACATTTGCGCCGTCCCCAGACTTTATGTCGGGATGGTCTTTTACGATAAGGCATCCAAATATGACATGAGCTCTTTGAAGCTCTGCGTTACCGGCGGATCAGCCATGCCGCCCGATTTCATTCCTGTGTTTGAGCAGAAATTCGGCGTACGTCTTCTGGAAGGGTATGGTTTGACGGAAGCCTCGCCGGCCTGTTCGTTCAATCGAATCGAACTTGTCGCAAAGCCCGGATCGATCGGAACCGCGTTGACCGGCATTGATATCAAAATTGTTGATGAAACCGGGCGGGAACTGCCGCGTAATACAATCGGCGAGGTCATTGTCCGGGGCGGTAATGTCATGAAGGGCTACTATAAAGATGAAGCGGCCACGGCTTCCGTCATTAAAAACGGCTGGCTCCATACGGGGGATCTGGGCAGAATGGACGAAGATGGATATATTTTTCTGACGGGCCGCAGGAAAAGAATGATTATCACCAGTGGATTTAATATCTATCCCCGCGAAGTGGAAACAGTGCTGAATTCTCATCCGGCCGTTCTGGACTCTCTTGTGCTGGGCAAGGAAGACCTGATGCGCGGTGAGATCGTCAAAGCGCAGATTGTTTTGAAAGAGGGTTATCATCCGGATGAAAAAGAAATGATTCGCCACTGCAAAGAGTACCTCTCCGGATACAAAGTCCCCCGTGAGATTGAATTTGTTTCATCCCTCGCGGACAACTAAACGCGGGAACCGGCGTGGAAATTTCCCTGTAAGGAGCGAGGCATTAACGTTTCACCGGGCTTGGCCCGTGAGTCAAAAGATTCGCCCTTTTCAGGCATTTGACAGGCAGACTCCTTGCGCGTCTTGTCTATCTTCTTTTTCTGGCGCTGATAATCAGGCTGTTGCCTCCCATGAGAACATTCCAGGCATTAGATTCATCCAGCCAATACTTGCGCCTTCCCTTTTCCCCTTTGATTTTTGTAAAAAGGAAAATCATCAAAGCCATCGGCATCAGCAATAATTGATTACTTTTGGTTTTTGCGCTCTCAATGGTTTCAATTTCCAAACCCGCGTAATTCAGGGCCATCTTAAGAAGAGCGTAGGGAGGTCTGTTAATGTGTCCGTTATTTTTATGATCCTGATCACTATAGGGTTCAACGGGCTCCAGAATCCCGTAAAAAACATTTCTCAGCCGGGCCTCCAGATGGGAGTAATTGGGATAGCTCATCGTCAACAGTCCGTCTTTTTTCAGAACCCTTCCGAACTCCCGAAATGTATGATAAATATTTTCTACATGCTCAGGACCTTCAATGCAGAAGGCATAATCAAAAAAACCATCATCAAAAGGGAATCTTCCGTCCAGATCCCCTTTAAAAACGGGAATCTCCGGATTGCAAAATGAATCGATGCCGATATCGGCGGCGGTAACCGCAAACCCTTCATTATGCAGCATCCAGGACAGCCTGCCCGTGCCCGCCGGAAAGTCCAATACCTTCCCGCGGGGTTTATTTTTAAACATATCTACAATCTTAAAATGAATTTCATCGAGCGACGCAATTTGAAATTCCCGTCCATGAATCAGCATTGAATAGTCCTTTTATAATTATTTTATTATATATTGTTTTATTTTCATGAATTCTTTACCGGCGCAAAACCCTGTTTAGGGACAATTCACCGGCATTGATATCATATCTGCCGCCATTGTCTTTTCAAATATTGGGTAAACAATCGGCCGGGGCGCAATAGACATCTGTGCAAAATTTTACCGTGCCGCAGATCACGCCAGACATCGGCATGGGGAACTCCGCCCCATAAACGATTCCATACAACTTCCCCATTCTGAACGTCGTTGATAAGCAGCTGCTGATTCTGTCCCGCCTGCCCCAGAATCCGGAATAAAAGCCTCCGGTGGAAGACAAAGGCATCCTTCATAATTGCCGACCGGTAGCCTTTTTTATACATTCGGAGGGCCATGTCAATATTTTCCCATCCGGCGATAAATTCTTCATTAAAACCATTGAGGCTGAAAAACAAATCCTTTCTCACGGCATAAAAGGTCAGGGGCAACTGGGGCAGAGGACCGCGCAGGGCGCCTGATTTTTCAAGTCCGATGTCGCGCAGAATAGACGCGATGGCCTCTGTGGGTTCGGCAGGCAATCGCTGCGGATCCTGATCGCTCTCCTCCAGCACTTTAAGGAAGGCATCAAAAGACCAGTTGCGGCTGACATTAGCCTCACCGAAGTCTTCGTAGACGCTCAGAGGATGCAACGCCCCTATCTTCTTTTGCGCTCCAAAGACGGCGGCCATCTTCGAAAGAATTTTCGGGTCCACGATCAAGGCGTCACAGGACATATAAACCAGGATATCGCCTGGATTTTCAAGCGCACGGATACCGCGATTAAAACCACCGCTGCAACCATAATTGCGATCGAGCTCGACCAGCCGGATACGGGGATAAGCGGGGGGCAAAGTCTTCAAATAGGCCGATGTAACGGGAGACAGGGCGGGATCGGTGTTGTTGACTATGACAATCTCTACATCGCCTTCCAGGGTGAAAATACTTTCAATCGCCGCCGGAAGCGCTCTCGGATGGGTGAAAAGATCACCGGGATCATAAACAACCAGAACAAGCGTAAACGTCATATTGGATTCTCCTGCACGATCAGACCGGAAACAAACGCCTCTTTGCAACACCTGTTGGAAGGAGGCGTTCGTCCATTCCAACTTGATAAAGTAAAATCGATGCCGGCCTCCCGATAATCAAAAAGGGTTAAGCCCTGCCCGGATGGATCAATTCTTTTTTGCCTTCAACTTCACTCAATCAATCAGGGCTTTCCCGCAGGCAGTATTTCTATCAGGGACGCGTCATAATCATCCGGTTTCTCGTACCCCAGAAGATTCAGGAGCGTTGCCGCAATATTGGACAGGCCTTTTTCCTTGATGTCCGCCATCCGGTATTCGCCCCGGTACAGGGGATCATAGATGATAAAAGGCACCGGATTCAGGGTATGAGCGGTCTTGACCGACTTTACGCCTTTTTTGTCTACGGTGAACATTTCATCCGCGTTGCCATGGTCTGAGGTAATCACGGCAATGCCGCCCATCTCCCTGACAACGGCCAGCAGTTCGCCCACACAGCGATCCACCGTTTCGACCGCCACAATGGCCGCCTGGGTCATGCCCGTGTGGCCGACCATATCACCGTTGGGAAAATTGAGCCTTCCGAACTTGTAGTCGCCGCTTTTCAGCATTCTGATGACCTGATCCGTGATTTCTCCGGCCTTCATCTGCGGAGCGCGGTCAAACTCGATGCGGTCGGAAGGAATTTCCACATAAGCTTCGAGGGATTCGTCGATGTAACCGGATCGGTTGCCGTTCCAGAAATAGGTCACATGACCGTACTTTTGCGTTTCAGACACCGCAAAGGTTTTGACCTTTTCCGCGCAAAGGTATTCGCTGATGACACGATCGATTGCCGGCGGCTGCACCAGAAAATGAGGCGGGATGTGCGCATCCCCGTCATACTCCATCATACCGGCGTAAAAGATGTCGGGCAGAGGCCCCCGGTCAAATTCCTTGAAGTCCTTTTCGGTAAATGCTCTGGAGATTTCGATGGCGCGGTCCCCGCGGAAGTTGAAGAAGATCACGGCATCCCCGTCTTTAATCGTTCCCTTGGGCTTGCCCTGCGCGTCCACGATGACAAAGGACGGCAGATACTGATCCGTCGCTTTTGGATCTTCCGCGTAAAAAGTTTTCACGGCCTCGGAGGCAGAGGTAAATGTGCGGCCCAGCCCCAGAACATGGGCTTCCCAGCCGCGCTGGACAATATTCCAGTCGGAGTTGTACCGGTCCATCGTAACTTTCATCCGTCCGCCGCCGGAGGCGATAGCATAGTCAAGACCTTTTTCATCGGATATTTTTTTGAGTTTTGCCTCGGTGGGAATCACATAATCCAATGCCGAACGCTCTCCCACATCCCGACCGTCCAGCAGGGGATGGAGACGAACTTTTTTGAAATTCAGCCCGGCACACTTGTCGATCAGAATGTTGAGCTGCTCAATATGCGAATGGACATTCCCGTCTGAAAGGAGTCCGATGAAATGGATCGTTCCCCCTCTTGCCGCACGACTGGCGATATTCTCCCAAACGTCGGTTTGAAAGATCGCTCCGGTCTTGAGCGCCTTGTTGACCAGACGGGCGCCCTGGTCAAACACGCGGCCCGCCCCCATGGCGTTGTGCCCCACTTCGCTGTTGCCCATGTCATCGTCGGAAGGCAATCCAACGGCCGTCCCGTGAGCTTTTAATTGCGTGAAGAGATCCGAATTGAACAATTGATCCAGATTCGGCGTTTTCGCCTTGAAAACGGCATTCGATTCATCATTCTTGCCGATCCCGATCCCGTCCATAATGATTAATAAAAGGGGGCCTTTTCTCCCCGGAAAAGATTTCAATTTTTCCAGATGCAATGACATTTAAAACTCTCCTTGACCTTTATCCTTTTTCCTTGAGCCTTTATCCTTGATCCTATTTCCCTACGAACGCCGGTTTCCTTTTCTCCAGAAACGCCTTCATGCCTTCCTTCTGATCCTGTGTGCTGAAGCACTGCGAGATGCAGGAAAGCTCCAGTTTGACGCCTCCTTCCAGCGGCATGTCAAAGCCGAAGTTCATGGCGTTTTTCGCCATTTTCAGCGCGAATCCCGGAAGCGTGGAAAACTTCTTCGCGAGCTTCTGAGCTTCAGCCATAAGCTGAGCCGCCGGAACCACCTTATTCACCAGACCGATTTCATAGGCACGCCGGGCGTCGATCTGTCCGCCGCCCAGTATCACTTCTTTGGCAATGCCCATACCCACCAGGCGAGGCAGCCGCTGTGTTCCGCCCCATCCCGGCAGAATGCCGATAAGAATTTCCGGCTGGCCGAACATGGCGTTTTCCGCGGCGATGCGCATATCGCAGGCCATAGCAATTTCCGTCCCGCCGCCAAGCGCAAAACCGTTGATGGCGGCAATCGAAGGCTTAGCCATTGTCTCCAGAAACCGGAGCGTGCTTTGCCCCAGTTCCATCAGCTTCATAATCTCCACCGGCGTGGAATTCTGCATCTGGGAGATATCCGCGCCCGCGACAAACGCCTTTTCGCCCGCGCCGGTCAGGATCAGAGCTTTCACGTCGTCATTTTGCTCGCATTCGTAAAGCGCGCAGGATAATTCGCTCATCACGTCGTAATTCATCGCGTTTAAAACCTTTGGCCGGTTAAACGTAATTTTGGCAACGCCTTCATGAACGTCCAAAAGAATGTTTTGATAATCCATAGAATTCTCCTGATGTTTTTTAAGAAAAAGCCCCTTGTCCGGCATGGACAAGGGGCTTTTTTTGTTAACCTACAGCCTATAGCCTATTGCCTATAGCCTTTCTTTTTATACCGCGCAAGCATCAACCGGCGGTTTAACTTCTTCCTTACCCATCGCTTTAA
>CAZDYR010000144.1:0-6426 GCA_964509625.1 uncultured Smithella sp.
CATTCAGTTACAGAACAAACTGGAGCAAATGTCAAGAGTAAAGATTTGACCCCTAGCTTCCACGGAAATTACACAGAGACCTTTTAATGAGCGGCCTCTCACACGCCTCGCGCTATTTCATCTTCCGGATGCGGACTTCGATGCCTTTTTCGTTTTCCAAAAGTGCCGTCAGCTTTGCCGTATCCGTATCTCCATAATGATAGGGATAAAGCACTTTCGGCTGAAACATCATGGCCGCTTCGGCCACCATCTCCGGCGTCATGGTGTAAGGCAAATTCATCGGTAGAAAAGCGATATCAATGTCTTTAAGCTGTTTCATCTCCGGAATGTTTTCCGTGTCCCCCGCGAAATAGACCCGCTTGTCGCCGAAGGTTACCACATAGCCGTTGCCGACGCCTTTAGGATGGAAAGGCTTCCCCGGCGCCATCATGTGCTTGATGTTATACGCGGGCACCGCTTCAATCTTCAGCCCGTCCACGGTTTGCGACTCGCCGTTTTTCAGGACGATTGTTCCGGGAATCTGCCTGCCCACATCCGGATTGCCGACAATTTTTGTCGCGGGCGTTTTAATGGCGTTCACCGCCTTCAAATCCATGTGATCATAATGGTCATGGCTGATGAGAATCATATCCGCCTTGGGGAGTTTGCCGTAATCGGCCTCGGTGCTGACGGGATCGATATGAATGGTTTTTCCGCCATACGCCATCATCAGTGTCGCATGGCCCAGAAACGTGATGACGAGATCGCCTTTCGACGTTTTAATGGTATCGGTTTCCATTTTCTCCTCCTTATTCAATGAATGAAAATCAATCACCTTGCAGCCAGCCGCCGAGGCATGAAATGAACGTGATTAGATAGCAGCAGGCTGCAGTGGATTAACACTCGTCCCGCTTAAGCGGGATTAACTGACCGGCAGGCGCGCCAAGGTTTCCATATAGCGGCTGCTGATTTCATCCACCGGCTCGAGGCAAAGGCATTTCAGGTAGGATTTCATAAAGCCCTTCAGAAAAACAGGCGCCGGCAGACATCCCTTATTGTCTTCTTCCATATGTTTCAGATGATCGATCCGCACTTTGGTCATCTGCGCGATGTGTTCAATTTCCACCCCGAGTTCCATGCGGATTTTTTTCAGGTCCGCGCCGCAGATGTCTTTCTGGTTCAGGATCGCGCAAATACTCTCGCTCCGGCTGATTTTATCCTTCAATACCTCACGCCCCGGCAGGGTCATCATGCTGGGAGAACCGCGGTGGATGTCAAAAATACTGACCGGCTTTTTTGCGACCGGGGAGGCTCCTGCCGCCGCGTCGAGTTCCCCCCGGCGGATCAGGTCTTCATTATATTTCTGTCTGGCCTGTTCATTGATCAGCGTCTGGTAGGCCTGCTCGATGAGAGAGAGTATTTGGCGTCTTTCATCCCCGGAAAAAAAAGAATAGCTGGCCAGCGAACCGGATTGATAAACCTGCTGGGCGGCATTGTAGGCGTGCCGGATTTCAAACGCCGCGGCGTCCGGCTTGATATCCAGCATTTCATAATAATTTAACTGGTCAAAACTTTTAGCCATCCCATCGCTCCATGACATTTTTTGCGGTTAAAGTTGACGGACCTCTCTATACATTGTGCAGCATCAGTTGCTTACCGGCCGACTCAACAATCTGCCGGCCCACATCCCTCAGATCGGAGGCGGTTTTCGTATACGGATAACGATCGACAAAAGACGCCTGCTGGCAAATCGCGTCGTGGACATGGTCGTCATACGCCACATTGCCGGCAAACTCCATATGCAGGCCCAGATGCTTCTCGATCATTCTGCAAATCTGCGGTCCCAGAAATGCGTTGTCATGTTTGCGCACCTGATTGATAATCAGCTTGAATCGAAACGAATTAAACTCATCCTGCAGCTGTTCGTATTTCTCCGGATACAACTGGGCAATCACGTTCATCATGCAGTCAGGCTTATTAAAAGAGCCATCGCCATACCGGCTGTCCACCTCCGTTTCCAGCGATTTGAACTCCGCCGTGGTAAAACCGTATCGAATCTGGCGGAAGTAGATGGAACGGACCAGCCGATAAACGTTTTCAATGGACGTCGGCTCCGGCGTTGTAATAAAAATGCCGTTTTGCGAAATTAAAAAAAAGTCCAGCGTGTTAAAGGATGTGCCGGCGCCCAGATCCAGCAGAATGCGGTCGTAATCCAGTTTTGTGATGGCACGAAGGGTCTTCATTTTTTGTTCGTACGGCAGATTGGCGATATCGAAATTGTCGCGCGCGCCGCTGATGAGAAAGAGATTTTCGAAGGGAGTTTTTACAACCGTGTCTTCAAGCTGGAGAACTTTTTTGCGGATAAAATCGGAAAAACCTTTTTCCGGGTAGGGAACCCCGACCAGGGTATGAAGATTCGCGGCGCCCAGATCCAGATCGATGATCAGGGTTTTCTTGCCCAATTTCGCGGAAAGCCTTCCTAAGGAACTGGTTAAGAAACTCTTCCCCGAACCGCCCTTTCCTCCGCCAATTGGCCAGACAAACGCCATACGCCATCCGCCGTTTTTTTGTTACTGCATACACGATAAATCAATCATATTCAAGTGATAAGTTTGCCGGTTTTCATTTGTTATACAAATGACCCAAAAAGCGAAGATCCACCCGCCTCCGGTGGCTTAAATTTCTGCCGGATTGCCCCGATATCGTTCTTGACTTATCCGGGTATTGCCTCTAAAAAACAGCAAACATCGTCACGCACTTGGACAAGCAAATGATCAGCAGCGAACCTAAAATTAAAGTCGCCATTGTGCAGGATTCCCATGAAGTCAGTCTGTCGCTGGAAGGCGGATATCTGAGCGATTCCGGCCAACCCGTAACAGGCTCCCTGATCGCCCGGTCCGGGTCCGGAGCCGTTACGCTGGAAGACGCAGCGGGACAAATCATTGCCCAAGGCGGCGGAATTTTGCTTTCACCTGCCCAGCCGGCAACGTCTTTTTTCACCCTCCTCAACGTCCGCATCGGCATCGATTTTCACTGGGACCGGCTTCAGACCCTATCCTTCCGCGGCGGCATCCTCTTAAAGGCAAACCGGGACCATACCCTGTCCGTTTTCAACATCATCGGCCTGGAAGATTACCTGGCCTCGGTCATTTCGTCGGAGATGTCGGCGGACGCGCCCCTGGAGTTCCTCAAGTCTCAGGCGATCACCGCGCGCAGCTGGCTTGTGGCCATGCTGGAAAAGAAAAAAGCGCCGCGGATTGCGCAGATCAGGAACACGGCCGAGATTAAAGTCTGGCAGGACATCAACGACCACGAAGGATTCGACGTGTGCGCCGATGACCACTGCCAGCGCTATCAGGGCATCACCCGGATCATTTCTGAAAATGTCGCCCGGGCCATCGATACCACACGCGGAATGTTTCTGACAAGCGGGGGACGGATCTGCGACGCGCGCTACTACAAATGCTGCGGAGGCCAAACGGATGTTTTCGCGACGGCCTGGGAAGACGCGTCATTTCCTTATCTTTCCACCGTAACCGACAACGCAGAAAAGCACGCGCCGATCAAAACGGAAAAAGAAGCCGACGCCTGGCTGATTGCAAAGCCCGAGGCATACTGCAACACATCCGACCAGGATATCCTGCGCAGGATTCTGCCCGCGTTTGATCTGGAAACACTGAACTTCTACCGCTGGCGTGTGTGTTATAAGCGCGAAGAGCTGGAGGAAATCCTGAAAACAAAATCCGGAATCGATTTCGGCATCCTGCGTCATCTTGAACCGTTGGCCAGAGGGCCATCCGGCAGAATCCACCGCCTGAGAATCGAAGGTTCTCTGTGCAAGGTCATCGTCGGCAAGGAGCTGGAAATCCGCCGCTGGCTGTCACCCACGCATCTGCTCTCCAGCGCTTTTGTTGTTACGACCGAGCGGAACACGGATGGAACCATTTCACGTTTTATCCTCGACGGCGGCGGCTGGGGGCACGGTGTGGGGCTTTGTCAGATCGGCGCGGCGGTCATGGCGGTTCGGGGGCATAAAGCAGAGGAAATATTGACGCATTATTTCAGCGGCGCGATTTTGAAGAAACTCTATTAACCGGTGCATCGGCAAAAAAACACCGGAGCAGGAACACGGAAACCGTTTAAAGGAACTTCATGTCCGAAACTAACAACAGCGAGGCCGGTAAAAGCGGGCAAATACATGCGAAGCGGAATCCCTGGCTCTGGGTTCCATCCACCTACATCGCCGAAGGCATTCCCTATATGATCGTCATGACCGTCAGCGTCGTGATGTACAAAAACCTGGGACTTTCCAACACCGATATCGCCCTGTACACAAGCTGGCTTTACCTGCCCTGGGTCATCAAACCGCTGTGGAGCCCTTTTGTCGATCTTTTCCGCACCAAGCGCTTCTGGATCGTCCTCATGCAGCTGGCCATCGGGGCATGCTTCGCCTGCGTGGCGCTGACACTGCCCGCGGCGGATTTTGTCCGCTACACGCTGGCCATCCTCTGGATTATGGCCTTTTCCTCCGCCACTCATGACATTGCCGCCGACGGTTTTTACATGCTGGGCCTCGACACACCCGAGCAGGCCGCTTTTGTCGGCGTGCGCACCGTCTTTTACCGCGTGGCCACCATCGCTTCCAAAGGCGGCCTGGTCATCCTGGCCGGCACTCTGCAAAAAAACGGCTATCCGATCGATTCCGCCTGGTCGATTACCTTCATGGTTGTCGCCGCGTTTTTCCTGGCACTGTGTCTTTATCATTTTTTTGTCCTGCCCTACCCCCCATCCGATCGCAGCGCGCCCATCGCCAAAGGCGGAAGCCTTGTGTCGCAATACTTCCGGATCATCACGCTGTTTTTCCGGCGCAAGGACATTATCATTATCATCTGTTTCTTTTTATTTTACCGTTTTGCCGAAGCACAGCTCGTTAAAATGGTCGCGCCCTTTCTGCTTGATTCCCGCGCCGCGGGCGGCCTGGGGCTGACCACTGCCGAAGTCGGCTGGATTTACGGAACGGTGGGTGTCGTCGCGCTCATGCTGGGCGGACTCCTGGGCGGTTATGTTATTTACAGAAACGGTTTGAAGTTCTGGCTGTGGCCGATGGTGATTATCATGCATCTGCCGGATCTGATATTTGTTTATCTGTCCCACGCGCAGCCGGATAATATCTGGCTCATCGGCTCCGCCGTGGCCGCGGAACAATTCGGTTACGGCTTCGGCTTTACCGCTTACACGATGTATATGATCATGGTTTCGCAGGGCGAATACAAAACCGTCTTTTACGCCATCGGCACGGGCATCATGGCCCTGGGCATGATGCTGCCCGCCATGGCGAGCGGCTGGATTCAGGAAAGACTTGGTTACATTAACTTCTACTACTGGATTTTACTGACGACGATTCCGGGGTTTGTGGTGACGGCGCTGGTGAAAATCGATCCGGAATATGGGAAGAAGGAAAAAGGATAAAGGCAAAAGGTTCTTTCAATCACGGCAGCAAGGAGAAAAAGTTAACGTGTCATCCAAAAGCATTAATACCGCCTTTATTTTAGGGGCCGGGCTGGGTACAAGGCTCAGGCCGCTCACCAATGATATCCCCAAGCCGCTTTTGCCCATCGGCGGCAGGCCGATCATTACTTACGCGATGGAGCATTTGCGTGCCACAGGCGTGCGGCGGTTTATCGTTAACACGCATCATTGCCCCGGCAAATATCGGGAAGCATTTCCTGACGGCAACTGGCAGGGCATTCCGATCACCTTCCGCCACGAACCGGTGCTTCTGGACACAGCCGGCGGCATTAAAAATATCGAAGACCTGATCGGGCGGGACGACCGCATTATCGTCTATAACGGCGACATCATCACCAGCCTGCCGCTTGCCCCGCTGATCGACAGGCATTTTGAGCTCCGGACACAGGTCACCCTCGCATTGCGCAGCCGCGGGCCGCTTCTGAACGTCAATATTGACTCCGGGGGCTTTATCTGCGATATGAGAAACCGTTTGCATAATCCCGGGGTTCAAAGCTGCCTTTTTGCCGGTATTTATATTGTGGAAAAATCCTTTTTAGGAAGTCTGACACCGGGGAGGATAGAATCAATTGTTTTACCGCTGACTGAAAGCATCAGAAATATTCCCTGCTCTGTCGGCGGTGTTGTCATTGACGACGGATTCTGGTATGACCTCGGAACACTTGAAGAATACAGCAGGCTGCTTCAAGAAGGCTTCTGAAAAATGCTTGAATGAACAACCCCGCCGCAAGCTGCGGAGAATCATCGCTCGTTGCTCTTAAGCGGGATAGACAAACAACCGTCGAAATAATCTGCAAGGCCGATGAAGACAGAAACACAAAAATTTTTAAACAGCCATCTTGGCCTCATCGAGTTCAGGCTCAGACCCATCGAAAAAGGCGGCTCCGACCGGACCTTTTCCCGTGTGCTGCTCAACGA
>CAZDYR010000145.1:0-6389 GCA_964509625.1 uncultured Smithella sp.
CGATTACACCGAAGACCATGTCCGGCGTTACGGCTTTCACGGCACCTCGCACCGTTATGTCGCCCGCCGGACCGCCGAAATCCTGCAGGATCAAATTACACAGCCGAGAATCATCACTTGTCATCTCGGCGCCGGCTCGAGCCTTTGCGCCGTAACGGGAGGAAAGTCGATGGATACGTCCATGGGCTTTACGCCTCTGTCCGGTCTGGTGATGGGCACGCGCTCGGGGGATATCGACCCGGCGGTTTTGTCCTTTATCATGGAGAAAGAACAATGCTCGCTTTCGGCCGTGCTGGATATCCTCAACCGGCAAAGCGGCGTTTTAGGTATCTCCGGCGTTTCTCCGGATTTCCGCGATCTGGAAATAGAAGCCCAAAAGGGCCATGAGCAGGCGCGTCTGGCGCTGGCTGTTTTTGCCTACAGTGTGGCCCGCGGGATTGGATCGCTCATGCCGGCGATTGGCGGTCTTGACGCCCTGGCCTTTACCGCGGGGATTGGTGAAAACTCGGCCATCATGCGGCGTCGGATCTGCGACTTTTTGTCCTGGCTGGGCGTTGTCCTGGACGAAGGCCGGAATAACGAAGGTGAAGGTGAAAGAATGATTTCCACGCGGGAATCGAAGATCAGGGTTTTGGTTGTACCGACGGATGAAGAAAAAATGATCGCCCAAGAGACCCGGGTGGTCTTACAAAAATAATGAAACGGGCCGCGAGCGACCGCGTTTTTCAACCACTCAACAATGAACAGATATTGGAGGTAACAAATGAAAAAAGTTAAGATGACACCCAGCGAAGCGATCGTCGAAACACTGCTCGCGGAAGGCGTAGACCATGTATGCGGCATCGTCGGTTCGGCTTTTATGGACATGCTCGATCTCTTTCCGACGGCGGGGATCAAGTTCATCCCGGTGCGTCATGAACAAAGCGCCGCGCATATGGAAGACGCTTATTGCCGCGTCTCGGGCCGCTGCGGCGTCGTCACCGGGCAAAACGGCCCCGGCATCACGAACATGGTCACGTCAGTGGCCGCAGCCAACATGGGGCATACGCCGCTGGTGATCATTTCGCCTTCGGCCGGAACGCCGACCATCGGCTGGGACGGATTCCAGGAATGCGATCAGATGTCGGTTTTTAAGGCGATTACGAAAGCCGTCGTCCGCGTGCCGCATCCGAAGCGGGCGGCCGACTGCCTGAGAACGGCTTTCCGCATCGCTTACGCCGACCGTGGCGCCGTCCTGTATGATATTCCCCGTGATTATTTTTACGGGGAACTGGAGGAGAAAATTCTGAAACCATCGCAGTACCGTGTGGACGCCCGGGGCTGCGGCTCCATCGAACAGCTGAACCGGGCGGCGGAGCTTTTATCCCAGGCCAAAAATCCGGTGATCGTCTCCGGGCGGGGTGTGGTTGACGCCGATGCGCTGGACATTGTCAAATCCATCGCCGAACATCTGACGGCTCCGGTCGCCGTGACTTATCTGCACAATGACGCGTTTTACGGGAATCATCCGCTGTCCGTGGGGCCCATCGGCTATATGGGTTCGAAGGCTGCCATGAAGACACTGGCGAAAGCCGACGTGATGCTCGCCATCGGCACCAGGCTTTCCGTCTTCGGCACGCTGCCCCAGTACGACATCCAGTACTTCCCGGAAAACGCCAAAATCATCCAGGTGGATATCAATCCGAAGCACATTGCCCGGACGCATCCCATTGAAGTCGGGATTGTCGGTGACGCGAAGGAAGCCTCCGCGGAAATCCTGAAACGGCTAAAAGCAAGGGACGGCAAGCGCAAGCCCGATGAGAAACGCCTCGCGGCGGTGGCCAGGGAAAAGAAGAAATGGGAAAAAGAAATTGTTGGTCTGGCGATGGTAGACGGCAATCCCATCAATCCGCGCCGCGTTTTGCTGGAGATCTCCAAAGCATTGCCGGATAATGCCATCGTGACCACAGATATCGGGAACGTTTCTTCTACAGCGAACAGCTATCTGAAGTTCAACCATCCCCGCCAGCATATCGCGGCGCTTACCTTTGGCAACACCGGCTTTGCCTATCCCGCGGCGCTGGGCGCTCAGATTGCCCGCCCGAAAGCGCCGGTCATCGCCATCGTTGGGGACGGGGCCTGGGGGATGAGTCTCCACGAAGTCAGCACCGCCGTGGAGCATAATCTACCCGTCATCGCCTGCGTCTTCCGCAACATGTGGTGGGGCGCGGAGGCCAAAAACCAGGTGGACTTCTACAACAACCGCTTCATCGGCGTGGATATTCCCAATCCGGAGAGCTTCGTACCCGTTGCACAGGCGATGGGAGCCAACAGCATGCAGGTCAGCCGTCCGCAGGACATCCGGGAGGCTTTCCAGACCTGCCTGAAGAGCCGCAAACCCACCGTGCTCGAATTTCTGGTGGACGGCAAGCAGCTGGCGCCGCCTTTCCGCAAGGACGCCCTGGCGCTGCCGACCCGTTTCCTGTCCAAGTATGCCCATCTGGACCATCGCCACTGGTACGATGAAGGAGGAACAGATGATTTATAATGATTTGAAAGGAAAGACAGCCATTGTGACGGGGGCCGGCAAAAAAACCGGGATCGGTTACGCCATCGCCGAAAAACTGGCCGTCTGCGGCTGCAACATCGTTATTGCCGACCTGGGAAAACCGCCCGTGCCGGGGGAATCCCTGAAATCCGCGACCAGCGAAGAAATGAACGCCATTGCAGCGGAACTGGCTAAAACATACGGTGTGAAAACCCTGGCCGTGTCCGTTGACGTTACAGACAACCAGGCCATTGGCGTCATGGTGGAAACCATCAAGGCAAGCTTCGATCACATCGATATTCTCTGCAATAACGCGGGGGCGTCTTTCGGCGTTCCCAACACGGTTCTAGGATATGATGAAGCAGCCTGGATCAAAACCATCGACGTGAACCTTTTCTCCGTCTTCCGCATTTCGCGCGCCGTTATCCCGCTGATGGCAGGGAAGCCCGCGGCCATTATCAATACGGCCTCCAGGGCCGGCAAAGTACCGCCCGTCTTCAACAGCGCCTACGCCGTGGCCAAAGCGGGAGTCATTATGCTGACCAAAACGATGGCCAAAGAGCTGGGCGGAAACGGCATCCGGGTCAACGCCATCTGCCCGGGACAAGTTGCCACTGATCTGGAAAAATGGCGATTCGGTCTGGAAGCCTCTTTTTTTGGTACGACGATTGAGGAACGGGAAAAGGAAATGTGCAAGACCATCCCGCTGGGATACATCGGCACGCCCGCGGAAGTAGGCGATTTGGTGGCTTACCTGGCATCGGACGCCTCGAAGTACATTACCGGGCAGGCCATCAACGTCGATGGCGGTCAGTGCATGGAATTATAAAAGTTTAAACTGTTTAAGGAGGATTTATTATGGATAACGTTATCGGCGGCAAGCTCGTTGCGGACGCCCTGGTTGAAAGGGGTGTGGACTATATTTTTTCATTAAGCGGCGGGCACATTACGCCCATTTACCAACATCTGGAAAAAACAAGCATCACTCTTTTTGATGTGCGCCACGAACAGGCGGCCGTCTTCATGGCCGAAGCGCAGGCCCGGATGAACCGCAAACCCGCTGTGGCCATGGTCACGGCCGGTCCCGGATTCACCAACGCCTTAACCGGCATCGCCAGCGCCAGGCTTTCCAACGCGCCGGTGATTTTGATTGCCGGGTGCGTGGGAACCGAAGCCACGGAAAAACTGGACCTTCAGGACATGACCCAGTTGCCCGTCATCGAGCCGATGGTCAAAAAAGCCTTCGTTTGTCATATCCCGGAGCGCATTCCCGAGTACGTGGACATGGCGTTTCGCGCGGCCATGAGCGGCAGGCCGGGGCCCGTCTATCTGGAATTTCCCTGTAACGTCCTGAACGCCAAGGTGGATATGGCCGCGGTCAAGAAGCCCAGCACAACCGTCGTGTCCAAGCCCGTTGACCGGGAGAATACGCGCAAGGTCGTTGATCTTCTCAAAGCGGCGAAAAACCCGATCGTCATCGGCGGAAGCGGCCTGTGGTATTCAGACGCCGAAAAGGAAGTCGTCGAATTCGTCGAAAAAATCGGTATCCCGATTTACACGGCAGGCGCCGGACGCGGTGTCATCCCTGATACGCACCCCCTTTGCTTTGAAGGTTCTCTGGCCATCCGGCCTGGTTCGGCTATGATTACGCTGATGACCACCGACCTGGTTTTGTTTCTGGGCGGCCGCTTAAGTCTGTTTTACATCTTCGGTGAAATTTTTCCGCCGACAGCTAAATTTATTCAGGTCGATATCGCACCCGATGAAATTGGCCGGAACCGGACCATCGATCTGGGCATCGTCAGCGACATCAAATCATTTCTTAAAGAGATCAACAGCGTCCTCGATGAGCAAAAGATCGCCAGCACGCTGAAAAAACAGTATCAGCCCTGGTTGGAAACCGTTCGCGCCGCCCACGAGGCCGGCAAAAACGAAGCCAAAGCGATGTGGGAATGCGAAACCCTACCCATGCATCCGATGCGGCTGGCCAATGAGGTTAATAAATTCATGAACCGCGAAGACGATATCGTTGTTGCCGACGGCGGTGATACGTCCACCTGGATGGGCATGACACGAACCGTTAAGAAGGGAGGCACTTATCTGGACTATGGCCTTTACGGCTGTCTGGCTGTGGGTATCCCTTACGCTAATGCTGCCAAATTAAAACATCCGGACAAGCGCGTTTTGCTGATTATCGGCGACGGAGCGACCGGCTTCAATTTCATGGAGTTCCATACGGCTATCCGAAAAAAACTCCCCATCGTTGTCGTTGTCGCCAACGATGCTTCCTGGGGGATGATCATGCACAGCCAAACTCTCCGCATGGGGCATAACATCCCCAATGGAACAGAACTGGGCTGGGTGGATTATCATAAAATGGTGGAAGTGCTGGGCGGATTCGGCGCCCTGGTGGAAAAACCCGAAGACATAGCGCCTGCGCTGGAAGCGGCATTCGCCTCCGGCAAAACGGCCTGTATCAATGTCAAAGTCGATCCTTCCGTGATCAGCCCCGGCAGCGTCGCCCTGGCCAATCTTGGAGGATACAAATGTAATTAAGGCACAACTTCTCGTTGCCGCTTTCAGGAACGGCCTGACAAGTTGCACCTTTTCAAACGAGATAAGGAGTTCCCATGAATAACGAAACCGCACCCAGGGAATACAAGCTGTCCAAGTTCAGCACCTATTACATTTTTGCCCTGCTGTTTCTGCTGTATTTCTTTGATTACGTCGATCGGACGATTGTGGCGTCCCTTGCGCCTTTTATTCAAAAGGAGTGGGGCCTTTCGGACTTTCAGGCCGGTTTGCTGATGTCCGTCGTTTACTGGTCCATTGTTGCTTTGGTGCTTCCCGTTTCCGTCATTGTGGATCGCTGGAGCCGGAAAAAGACCATCGGCCTGATGGCCCTGTTATGGAGCCTGGCGACGGCCGCCTGCGCTTTCACCAAAACCTTTCCCCAGTTGCTGGCGGCCCGCGCCTGCATCGGGATCGGAGAGGCCGGATATGCCCCCGCCGGCACGGCTATGCTCTCGGGTCTGTTTCCGCCGGAAAAGCGCTCCCGCATGATGGGCGTCTGGAATATTTCGATTCCGCTGGGCATCGCCGTCGGCATGGGTCTGGGTGGTTATATTGCCACGCACTGGGGCTGGCGGCATGCCTTCGGCCTGGTAGCCATTCCCGGAGCGCTGGTGGCCATCCTCTTCTTCTTCGTCAAGGATTACAAAACGGTTGAGTTGACGAAGACCGATGCGACTTGTGCAACCGGTCCCGCCAAAGTGAAGATGAGTAAAATGGACATTGTCCGGGAGTTTCTCCGGACACCCTCCCTGATTTTCACCAACCTCGGTTTTATCGGCTGCATTTTTGTCAATAATGCCATTATCATGTGGCTGCCGCCCTATTTTCATCGGACGGCGGGCATTCCCATGGGTGAAGCCGGCATGAAAGTAAGTCTGCTCATGATTCTGGCGCTGATCGGTCTGCCGCTGGGCGGGTGGCTTGCCGACACGTGGTTCAAAAGAAAGCAGAAGGCCCGCCTGCTGTTTCCCGCGATCACAACGGCGTTAAACGCCTTGGTCATCTTTATTGCCATATCGTTTCTCACCGGTCAGGCGCAGTATTTCACGCTTCTGGGGATGGGCATTCTGGCTTCGGCTTTTGCGCCGGCGGCCATTACCGCCACGCAGGAGGCCATCCATCCGGGGCTTCGGGCAATTTCTTATTCCGTCTGCGTCGTTGTGCAGAATCTTCTGGGCGCATCGCTTGCGCCTATTGTCATCGGGAAACTGTCCGACCTGCACGGCATCCAGATGGCCATGTCCATTCTGCCCGTTTTTCTGGTGTTTTCGGCGCTGATGTTTTTTGC
>CAZDYR010000146.1:0-6349 GCA_964509625.1 uncultured Smithella sp.
ATCATTTTCTTGGCGGCCTCTACTCTTGTTTTTTGCAGATAAAAAAGCGGCGTATCGCCGGTGGCTTTTTTAAAGCGCCGCTCAAACGTGCGCCGGCTCATGCCGTGGGCGCGCGCGACGGCATTCATGTCCAGCGTTTCGGCGTAATGATCTTCCAGCCAGGTTTGTGCCGCCAGCACCGATTCATCACCATGTTTTTTTTGAAACTGCAGCACGTTGCAGGGGGCCTGCGACTGACGGCACATGTCGTGCATCAACGCTTTGGAACACTGGATCGCCACTTCATGGCCGCAGTATTTTTCCACCAGATAAATAGAAAGATCAATGCCCGCGGAAAGCGCGCCCGCGCAATACAGAGTACCTTCATCGGTAATCAGCTTTTCCGGTTTGAGATCAACCCGGGGGTATCGTTCGCGAAATAAATCCATGAAGCCCCAATGCGTCGTTGCGGTCTTTGAGTCCAGAAGTCCCGTTTCCGCGAGCAAAAATGCGCCTGTGCAGACACTGGCGATGCTTGCACCCCGCCGGTGTTGATTTTTGAGCCACCGGATTGTTTCCGGACGGTGTTTAGGAATTCGGTCACGGCTGGTGATGCTGGAGATAATGATCAAATCCGTTTTTTTAACACTCTCCATGGTTTGATGAGGTTGAAGTAAAACGTTGTTGAGGCATTTGACCGGACCCTCTTTTTCGCCGACGATTTCAACCTCGAAAAACGGCGTCATCGGCGTATCGTAAATCGCGTTCCACAATCGTCCAGCCAGAAAAAAAACGTCCATCGGCCCCAGAACTGTTGTGGCAATCGTTCCATGGGTCGCGAGAATCGAAACCTTTTTCATGATTGGCGCTCCCTCCCCCATATTTGACGCAATCGCGGTGTTGATTGGCGTTTATGCCACTTTTATTTTCCCCCGTCAAATACTAACGTCATGAGCGTGAAACGTGAGGAGTAAGGAGCCGAGAAGCTTACTATCCAATAGCTACGAACTACGAGCTAACATCAAGGAGGAACTTATGATCAGCAAAACCTATATGGACGCATTCATTCCTGCAGGAAAGAAAGACGACGCCTGCGTCACCTGCGGCGTCTGTCTCCAAAAATGCCCTGTCATGAAAATGGGCAAGGATGAGTCTAAAGAAGAATTCCGTCGGCTGCTTACCGGCGAAGAGACCCAACGTGTTCTCGCCGAATGCACATTCTGTTACAGCTGCAACAGTTACTGTCCGCAGGGACTGCGCCCCTATAATCTGGTCATGCAGCGGATGGTCGAAAGAAACGCGGCAAGCGGGAAACCCATTCCCCCATCGCTTGATTATATGATGACGGGTAAAAACGAATCCGGCTATTTTTTCGATATTTACAAAGCTGCGCAGGCCGAGGATAAAACCGTATTGGAAAAATGGTCGCAGGTTCCGCCGAAGTCTAAAGACGTTTTGTTTGTGGGTTGTGTCGGGCGCACATTTCCGCGCCGCTTGGAATATTCGAAGGCGCTAGCGGGGCTTCCCAAATTCGGCCCCAAAGATGCCTGCTGCGGAGAGATCCCGCACCGCTTTGGCGACTACGCTTACTTCACCGATCTTGTGGAAAGAACGAGAAAAACCCTTGAGCAGCTTCAAACCGACCGGCTGGTTTGCTACTGCGGATCGTGCAGCAACTACCTGGGGAATATCTGGCCCAAGGATCACGGCTTGAAACTGCCCTTTCAGGTTATTTCATTATACGAATGGCTCTGGGAAAAATACTCGTCAGGCGAATTGCCCATTGTCCGGAAATTCTCCAAGGATATTGCCATTTCCGATTCCTGTTACACCAGCGAACTGGGTGACCATTTCTATAAGGCCGTTCGCGGCCTGCATGAGGCGACGGGAATGAAGACCGTGGAGCTGGCCAACAACCGCGAAAACTCGCTGTGCTGCGGTTTTGCAGCCGGCATCCGCAATAATTACGATCAGTCCCAGGTAGGTATTGAAGCAAAAAAGAAACTCTCTCAGATCGCGGCCACCGGCCTTAGGGAAGTTAGCGTCAACTGTCCAGGCTGCTGGGCGGGCATCGGCGGCGCGGCCAAAGTCGCCGGCATGGATCTCGGCGTGAAGTTCGCCATCAGTGAAATCCTCTGGGCTTTTGGAGACGATGCGCCGGGAGCAAAAAAATAATCAGCTTGCTTTGAGGAGGACATCATGAAAACAAAAGATCTGAATGTCGAAGCGTTAAAAAAGATGTCGTTGGATGAGCTCGATGAGCTGTATGCAAAAGCCGGGGCGGGACCGATTCCTCACGGTGATTCGGCAGGAGCTACTCTGGTTTTTCCGGGAACGCCTCTTTATGAAAAGGTTCAATCCAGCACGATGGTCTGGGACGGGAAAGTCTTTGACTGTCCCGATCCGGCAGGTCCAGGAACCCTGATGAACAAGATCAACGGACAGTTGGCTTTTAAAGCCGACGTTTACTACGGTCAAAGCGCTCACGACGGCAAGCCTTGCATCATCATCGACTACTCCAAAGCGCCGGAATTCGAGATGTTCAAATTTCAGGATGAAATCCGCAGGGTGGCTGACGGATTGTATCTTGGGCGCATGTATCGGCCCAACGAATCGGACTCACTTGAATTTCTTTTGAACTTCACCTGTGATTTTAATAAACAAAAGTGAAAATATTCATCAAAATCACATGTTCGTGACCGGTAATTTATGTTTCATTTCGAAACCTGTAAACGCTGCGGCGCTTGCCTGACCGCCTGCCCCGCTTTGCAGATGCCCAAAGACCAGGCCCGACGGGAAATCCTGAATCTGCTGGACCAGGGAGTAAACGATTTTATATTGTCGTCCTGCGCCGGCTGCGGCTATTGCGACAGCATATGCCCGACAAAGTCCAACCCCTCCGAGTTGCGCAAAGATATTTTACAGGCAAACAACCGCAAGAAGGGAGTCAGCAGCCTGCGGATTATGTCCGAGGACGTTCCCTTCAACATCATGTCCGCCGGCCTGGAAATGGAGAAGCAGGCAAAACTTTTACGCTTGTCGGTTTTGGAAAACCCCGAACCCCGCGAAGAAATCTTTTATCTGGGATGTGCCCTTTCGTATATCTACACCGATCTGGCTCAAAGCGCGCTTTTCCAAAAACTGCCTATCTTAGGCGGAATGAAATACTGTTGCGGCGCTTACGCCTGGCATGCCTTTGGAAAGAAGGAAGCGCAAATAAAAGGCAGGCGGCTTTTAGACGCGCTAAAAAAAACCGGCGTGAAAAGCGTCGTCACCGTGTGCCCGGAATGCGAGGATATGCTGGGACGCGTTTATCCATCACTTGTTGACGGTTTTGATATTCAAACGAAAAGCATTTTGGATTACCTCTGGGAAGAGCATCAGGCCGGCCGTCTGTCATTTAAGCATTCTCTTCCCGGAAAAGTGACTTTGCAAGATTCCTGCGCCTGGCGCAAAACTGGACCGCGGGCCTACGAGACGCCGCGACGTCTGCTTCGCGCGATAGGAATGGAAGTAGTCGAGATGAAGCACAATCGCGAAAAATCCATCTGCTGCGGAACGCCGCTTCTCGGCATAAACTCTAAACTGGCGGCGAGTATCGCCGAAAAGAGGGTCACGGAAGCCAAAGCCGCCGGGGCCGAAACTTTGGCGGTGGGCTGTACCGGCTGCTTTGCGATCTCTGAACCGGCGGCAAAGCAAGGCTTGGATACCTATCACATTACAGAACTAATTCAGATGGCTATTGGTGAAAAACCACTTCACCGCATCGAAGAAACCAAAACAAAACTCGTGGCCACCGTCATCAATAAAATGGCCGCCACCCGGAGCCTTCTTGCACAGAAGCATATTATCGAAGATGGAATCGTTAGACTGCTTTGATGAAGCAGCGAGAACAAAGCGCCTGACGTCAGAAATGAGCATCTTCTCGTAATCCATTATCTAATCGTTGCAAGAATCTATTTTCCCGCGTCGGGATCACCCTTTGTGAATGCGTTTCAACCGGGCTGCCGATGCCGTCTGTATCCTTTTATAGAAGATCGCGTTGATAATACTGATGCAGTGACGCCGGATATCATCATAGACTACGATGATAAGGGCAATGTGATCGGCATTGAAATTCTCTCTGCATCCGAAATAGTTGATGTTCATGAACTCACGGTCCAATCGTTCGAAATAGTGATGGTCAACAAAATTGCAGCCGCATAGCCTTCATCTCAGTAGAGACAGAGGGACATCCTAAAGTTCTAAGTTACCAGGCAGCTCACAGAGCCGATTTTTCTACCCGTTCACGCAGGCGGTCCCGGATTTAATCGTTTAAAGAATCTGCTTCCCCGCGTCGGGGCCGCCCTTCACGATATAAACACCGGTGATCTTTCCCACGACGGCCGACTTCGGATTCAGCGTCGCCCGGATGCCGTGAACCCATTCAACATCCTCGCGGAAGATTTCGCCGTCCGTATGAATCGTAATGTCGGCCTTGATCTGGAAACCGCCTTTTTCTCCCCACCAGGAAAGCGCGATCCGGGGATTTTCCCGCAGGTTCTTCAAGGTCTTGTTGAAAAACTGATCGGAGATGAGCAGCGTTTCGTCATCCAGAAACTTGAATGCGCCGATGGGCACCACGTTGGGCGTCCCGTCCTTTGCCGCCGTTGCCAGGTACGCGACCTTTGTTCCCTTCAGACTTTCTTTAATCTCTTGTGTCACCTTAACCATGAAATATTCCTCCTGTGAGTGTGCCTTTTTAATGACCTAATCCGCAATGGGAAGCGCGTGCTTCCTTCTTCCCTCCAGGATCAGTTCCCCGGTAATTCGGGCGGCCCTTTCGGCGGGAAGGCGGCATTTTTTAATGGCGTTTGCTTTGACGAATTCCATCCCCTCTTGAGGATCGGTGAGATTGAAGCTGTGCCCGAAAATGCCATGCTGAACGTCCCGGCAATTGCATCCCCCGAACTCCGCCTCAAAACGCTTGCACAGTTTGCGCGCGGCTGCAGTCGTGCGCGAGACGGCGGTCAGATCGTCGGCTTTTTCCCGTCCGAAGGCAAGTCCCAGCGCCATGATGCCGGCGACGACTGCCCCGCAGGTATCGCCGCGCAGCGCCATACCTGGCATGGCGGTGGCCGCTTTTAACACTTCGGCATTGCCGAGGTTGAAATGCTCCTGCAATGCCAGCAATGTGCCTTGCGAGCAGCTCGCGAAAAGTTCTTCATAATCGCCGGCTTTCTTTTCCAGCGCATCGAGCAAAGCGTCCCTGTCCTGATCATGCATGACTTATTTCTCCATTTCCACCCGGAAGCGGCAGGTTTTATCGCCCTTCACCAGTAATTGGCTGAAACCTTTCGGCTTGAATTTCGGGTTCAGGCTTTCCACCATGCCGCACATGGAAGCACCCAGCAGAATCTCACAAAGCTCCGGTTGTTTGGACCAGGCGCCGGCTATGGGGCACGTATAAACTTCCTTTTCAAACGCTTCGGGCGTTGTTTCAATATAGCCATGCCAGAAATTGGCGAAGGTGTCGTCCATGCAGTCCTGCAATTTGGGGAGGCCGCTGCAATCGGCCATGTCCTCCGGTTTGGAATCGGAGAGCTTCATCCACATTTTCGCGCTTTTTAGCCCCATGGCATGAAACTTTTCTTTCATTCTTTTGACGTACTCTTCGCCTCCTACCTCTTTTCCGGTGTCGTAGGCCATGACAACGTAAAGGGCCAGGACCTGCATCCAGCTTTTATAGCGTTTGCACATCTCTTCTTCGCTGACCGGGTAATTTTCATACGCGGGTTTTTCTTTCATCACCATACCTCCAACATTTATTTGAGCATTTTGATCATAATCATCAATCATCAGCCGGTTGCATCAGATTTGATCTCGTCGCGTCTTCTATAGTACTCCCGCACTGCCGCCATAGAGCGCGCGGCGCGCTCAGGGTCCTGATAAACGGGAACACTGCGGTCCAGCAGGGTTCTTGCCATTTTTTCTTGAAGACTCCGGTACGTAAACCCGACAATCGGTTTATCGGGGTGCAGTTTGGTCAGACTGAAGAATTTATCCGCGTAATCACTGATTAACTTATCCGCTTCCCCGGGAATCAAATCCTCCCCAACGCCCATTTCAAGGAGAATGCGCTCGATGAAGAGCCCCGGCGATACAAAATAAGCAAGGAGCATGTCCGTCTGTTCATCCTGAAGAAGGATATCCGGAATGCTGAAATAATCTTCCGAGGGATTTTTGCTGAAGGTCATATCCACCGGGTTGGCCGTACTGGCTGTTTTGGGAATCAGCGGTTTGAGCTTTTCCACGGTTTCGGGCGAAAGCTGTGGCAGCGCCAGTCCCGAACGTCCGCAGGAATCCGCCGCCGTGGCGCCGGGGCCGCCGG
>CAZDYR010000147.1:0-6303 GCA_964509625.1 uncultured Smithella sp.
GCATTAATCTCTGGAAGAAAAACGGTTTCCGGGGTACGTTTGTAACACCCGAGGGAGACACCATCAGTCCGCATGGGGTGTTGACCGGCGGCAGCGGATCAGCCGTGGAGAAAAGCCTGCTGGCAACCAAGAGAGAAATTGCAGAACTGGAAAAAGAAGTTTCCAAACTTTCCGTAGAGCTGGAAGATCAATTGCAGGAAAAGAAGGAACTGTCCGCTTCCATTGCCCGCTGGGATGAAGAGCTCACCGGATTGAAAACCAGGGCGCACCAGCTGGAGATCGATATCAACGGCCGAAAAAAAGACATGGAACGCTTTGAAGATGAAACGGATCGATTAAAGCAGAGAATCGCTGTTCTCGAATTCAACCGTCAAAACATCAAGACGGAGCAGGCTGAGGCAGAGCAGAAATTACGCGAGATCAAAGCGGATGTTCTCCGGAAAGAAGCCGCGGAAAAGGAGCTCAACGAAATCATTTCTGTGTTCAATAACCGTCGGCAGCAATCACGGGCGGCCATTGACGCGCAGGAGAAAAGCCTGACGGAGAAAAAAGTTTTGCTGGCTTCTCTGGTGGAAAAAAGGGATGCGGATCTGAGAACGGTTGCGCGGCTTCAGCATGATGTAGGCGTTAATGAAACTGAAGTGGCCCGGAAAAGCGAAGAGATTGTTTCCTGCGAAAACCAGATGGCTGAATTAACCTCCGCGGTCGAAACGGAGCAGACCGCATTGCAGTCGCTTTACGGGGATCTGGCATCGTGTGAAACGGTTTTGACGGACATGAAAGAAAAACGGGCGCAGGAAGACGAACTGCTGAAAGTTCAGGAAAACGGAATCCGGGACGTAAAAAAGAAACTCGATGATCTCCAAAAGCAGGCAAACGAGCTGGAAATGCAGTGCCGCGAAGCGGCCTTAAACATCGAGAACCTGCAGAAAGCTGTAACGGAAAAGCATAATGTTGATCTGACCGCGATGATGGCGGACTTCACCGTATTGGATGATATGAGAATTGCCGAACTGGGCGCCATTCTGGAAAAAGACAAACAGACGATCGATAATTTCGGAGAGGTGAACCTTCTGGCGCTCAACGAATACGCTGAACTTGACCAGCGCAATCAGTTTTTAACCACGCAGCTTGCTGACCTCAACGAGTCGCTGGCGTCGCTGCAGCGGACGATCACCCGGATCAATAAAATCTCCCGTGAAAGATTCGCCGAAACCTTTGCCGCGGTTAATGACTGTTTTAAAAAGACTTTTGCCCATATTTTCCCCGGTGGCCGGGGGAATCTGTTATTGACCGATGAAAATGACCTGCTGGAAACCGGTGTCGATATTGACATTCAGATTCCCGGTAAAAAAGCGCAAAGTGTCAGCCTGTTATCCGGCGGTGAAAAATCGCTCGCGGCCATCGCGCTGATTTTCGCCATTTTACTGTACCGTCCGTCGCCTTTCCTGATACTGGACGAAGTTGACGCGGCGCTTGATGATGCGAATACCAACCTGTTTAACCGCCTGATCCGGGATGTTGCCGAAAACTCTCAGGTCATCATGATTACGCATAACAAGAGCACGATGGAAGTCGCTGACACACTTTTTGGCGTGACCATGCAAAAGCAGGGCATCTCCTCCCTGGTTTCCGTTAATCTGAACTAATCCAATTCTTTACTTCTGGAAAGAAAATCGTTATGAATATGTAACGGTTGTGAACATTTTTCAGCCGGAGAAGTTTCGCGGTTTTTTCACGAAAATGATGATTGAAGAAAGGATTTTATAAGCAATTGGGTTTATTGGATAAATTAAAAGCGGGACTAACCAAAACGCGTAATGTCCTGACGAAAAATCTGGATAATCTTGTTTTTGGTAAAAGGGTTCTGGATCAGGCCCTCTTTGATGAACTGGAAGAGCTGATGATTTCGGCGGATATGGGGCCCCAGTTTACGTATGATTTGATCGAGGATGTCAAACAACGGGTAAAACGCAACGAGTTGCAGGATGCGTCTCAGATTAAAAAAGTTTTACAGGAACGCATGATAGCGATCCTGCGGCAGATGGAAAAACCTTTGACGATTCCGAAAAAACAGCCTTTTGTCATTATGGCCATCGGTGTTAATGGAAGCGGTAAAACAACCACCATCGGTAAATTGTCCAATCTGCTTCGCCAGGATGGACACGAAATTTTACTGGTAGCCGCTGATACCTTTCGGGCGGCGGCCATTGAGCAGTTGGAAGTGTGGGGAAACCGGGTTGGAGCGCCCGTCATCAAACAGAAAATGAATGCCGATCCGGCCGCTGTTGTTTTTGACGCCCTGGGCAAGACCAAGGCAGGTTTCAGCGGCGTTGTTATTGTGGATACCGCCGGACGCCTGCATACCCGGACCAACCTGATGGAAGAGCTCAAAAAGGTCAAAAGAGTTATCAGCAGGGAATTGCCGGGGGCGCCGCATGAGATTCTGCTGGTCCTGGACGCCACAACAGGACAAAATGCCGTTATGCAGGCCAAGATGTTTAAAGAGGATATCGGCGTGACCGGTATTGTGCTCACGAAGCTTGACGGAACGTCCAAAGGCGGCGTTGTGGTGCGCATTGCCGGTGAGCTGGGCCTGCCGGTCCGTTATATCGGTGTCGGTGAAGGATTGGATGATTTGCGGACCTTTGACAGCAGAGATTTTACGGCCGCCCTGCTGGATTAGCATGTTTCTCATAAGGGCAATATGACCATGAATAAAATTTTTGCCATTGGAGATATACACGGTTGTCTGTACAAGCTCGAGCGTCTGATCCAGGACATCAAAGCCGATCCGGTAAAAGACACCCTTGTTTTTATAGGCGATTATATTGACCGTGCCGCCGGGGGCAAGGATGTGGTCGATTTCGTGCTGAACCTCAAAAAGACTTATCAGAATGTGGTCTGCCTTTGCGGAAATCATGAATCCATGTTGATGCATTATCTGGAAGGCGTGGATGAGGACATCTATTTGGCCAACGGCGGACAGATGACGCTGAAGGCCTACGGTATATCGCGGCTGGATGGTCCGCGTACCAGAAAGGCAAAGATTCCGGCAAATCATCTGCGCTTTTTTGAATCGCTTTTGCCATATTACGAAACGGATCAATACATATTCGTGCATGCCGGTTTGGTGCCCGGGTTGCCGCTTGCCGAACAGGATGTCTATGACCTGCATTGGGTCCGGCAGGAATTTATTGATTCCGATTATGATTTCGGAAAACGGGTTGTTTTTGGGCACACGCACTTCAGAGAACCTTTGATTACCGCCAACAAGATCGGTATTGATACAGGTGCGGTTTACGGCGGCAGGCTTACCTGCGTGGAGTTGCCTGTTGTGAAATTTTATCAGGTATAAACATGAAAATGATTGAGTGTGTGCCGAATTTCAGCGAAGGATGCGATCTGAACAAGATCGAATCAATTGCCCGTTTGTTAAAGACGTTTCCCCATATCCGCCTGATTGATTACAGCGGAGACAGTGATCACAACCGCAGTGTCTTTACCTTTCTGGGAAAACCCGAAGATGTACTGGAAGCGGCGCTGGCTGCAGCGGGACATGCCCTGGAATTGATTGACATGCAAAGACAGACCGGTGTCCATCCGCGGCTGGGAGCGGTAGACGTGGTGCCTTTTATCCCCCTGGGGAAAACAAAAATGCAAGGTGCGATTGATCTGGCGCATTGCTTCGGCAAGCATTTATACGAACGATTTGGAGTGCCCGTTTATTTTTATGGCCATGCGGCTTTAGTCCCCGAACGCAGGGAGCTGGCAGTTGTCCGGCGAGGCGGGTATGAGGCGCTGGCGCAGAAGATGTTCAATCCCGCCGATGCACCTGATGTCGGCAAACCTGACTTCAATCCGCGCGCGGGGGCAACGGCTGTGGGCGCGCGCGATCCTCTGGTGGCCTATAATATCAATTTAGATTGTGATGATTTGAGATTGGCGCAGAAAATCGCATCTCTCATCCGGGAAAAAAACGGCGGTTTAAAGCATGTGCGCGCCATAGGCGTCATTTTGAAAAGCAGAAATCTGGCGCAGGTATCCATGAATCTGACCAATTGCAAAGAAACACCCCTGAAAATGATTTATGAGCAGGTAGAAAAGCTTGCCGCCGAGCGTGGTATTGATATTCTGGAATCGGAATTGATCGGGCTCGCACCGAAATGCGCTTTTGCCGGCATAAAGCCGGAAAAGCTGAAGCTTGTAAACTTCGATAAAGGCCGTTTGCTGGAAACACACCTGAAGGATTTCGCGGGTAAGTGAAGCGCCGGATGTTGACAGCCTGTGTAAAGAATGTTAAACCGCCGCAGCTTGCGTAATTACAAACCAGGGTTGCCCCTGTAGCTCAGTAGGATAGAGCAACGGATTCCTAATCCGTGTGCCGCGCGTTCGACTCGCGCCAGGGGCACCAATATATTCCATAAGTTACAAATTAATTAAGTTTTGTTCCTCCTGTGCCGATAATCTCTTCAGATGTATATTAATCCCGCTAAAGCGGGACGAGCGTTAACCAGCCGCAGCTTGCAGCTAGGTGTTTGATTTGACGGGGATTATCATGGACTGGAGTGTTTCATCAACAATGATAGACGCCTTATTCGGTTCAACAATGGCCAATACCCAGGCCAGGCTTGATTCGCTGGGCGGAACCGTTCTGGGACAGGGAATCGATTATTTTCAAAACGGGAAGTATGAGCAGGCCGTTAAATCTTTTAAGCAGGCCGCGGCCTTGTCTCCTCTTTCAGATAACTCCGTAAACGCATACAATTACATGGGCCAGGCATACAGCAAACTGGGAAAAACCGATCAGGCAATAAAAACATATCAGGAAGCGGCACGGTTGTATCCGGCGGATGACAGATTTTATTTGGCTTTGGGGGATCTCTATCTGCAGGAAGAAATGCTGGATGAAGCCATCGGCGCATACGAAAAGGCGATCAATGTTGACCCCAACAATAACAAGAGCCAGTACTCTCTGGCAGAAAGTTATCTGAAAGCCGGTAACCTGGACAAGGCCTATGAACATTTTACCCAGGTTGTCCGGATCAGCCCCAGTGACCCGGCGGGTTACTATGGTTTAGGAGAAATAGCGCGCGCATCGGGTGACCTAAACGATGCGGTTGCCCTTTTAAATAAATCCATTCGCCTGAACAAAGATTTTGAACTTGCCTATCGCGAGTTGGGCTATACGTATGCTGATATGGGAGAATTTTACAAGGCTGAAGAGCAGGTATTGATTCTTGAGGCTAATGACTCCAAGTATACATCCGATCTTCAAAATTATATTGTTCAGGCTACCCGACCCGGTATTATTGCCGCGTACAGTACAGACGGATTCAATCCGGCCCTGGGGCCGAAAACGGAAATTTCCGATTTGAATACACAACTGGGCGAAGCGAATAAGTCAAAACTTTTTTCAATGACCATTCGATTCTCAAAAGAAATGGATGCGTCTTCTGTTATTAATTCCGGGAACTGGACGATATCCCGGGCGACAATTCGTAATAACGGCGGGGTTTACAATTACGGGCTGCCCGTGACTTCGAAAGAAGCAACCATTGCCTCCGCGCCGGCCTATGTTACCTACGATGAGGATAACGCTGTCGCGACGGTTTATTTCCGCATATCTCAAAACGAAGATGCCGACGCCATCATTGACCCGAAGCACATCGTCTTTAAATTTAACGGTGTTGACGCTTACGGAAAGGCCATGGATACTTCCGCGGATGAATACAGCGGCTTCTCGGGCATCGCTTAAAATCCCCTCAATTTAATCTTTACAAAAGCTCCTCTTCCTGATTAAACTTCAATAAATCAAAAACCTCGCGGCAAACCGTCGAGGTATGAAATAAACGTTATTGTATCGCAGCAATCTGCGGGGAATGTATGATCGTCCCGCCTGGGCGGGATCAAACAGAAGGAGAATTTCTATGCCAGGCGCAAACCTGCCGGAATATGATTATGATATCGTTATTATTGGAGGCGGGCCGGCAGGTTACACAGCCGGCATTTATGCCGCCCGCGCCGCGCTCAAAACCCTGCTGATCGAAGGGGCGGGCACCGTCAGTCAGATAACCATTACGGATCTGATCGAAAATTATCCGGGAATTCCCGACGGCATCAACGGGTTTGACCTGATGCAGCTTTTCAAAAAGCAAGCCCTGAAATTCGGCCTGGAGATTCTTCCCAAAGACGTGACAGCCGTCAAAAAAAGTTCCACCGGCCGCGGGATCTGGGAAGTGACCGCGGGCGACAAAATGTATAAGACCTTGAGCATTATTGCCGCGACGGGCGCGATGTGGC
>CAZDYR010000148.1:0-6249 GCA_964509625.1 uncultured Smithella sp.
GACTCATGACACAAGTACGAAGAGCTTCCCGTAAAGAACTGTTTGGATGGGCTATGTTTGATTTTGCAAACTCATCCTATACAACCGTCATTATAACCGTTGTTTTTTGCATCATATTCCCCAAAATTATCGTCGGTGACGGACCGGAATACCGCCTCGGCAATCTCCTGTGGAGCACGTCCCTTTCAATCAGCTATTTGCTGGTCCTCCTTTCTGCGCCATTTTTGGGCGCCATTATGGATTACACCGGATGCAAAAAGAAATTTCTCTTAGGAAGCTGCCTTTTTACGGTGACCACCACCGCTGCACTTTATTTTGTTTATCCCGGAAATATCATTCTGGGCATGCTGCTGATCATTCTGTCTAACATCGGCTTTTCCTATAGTGAATCTTTCGTTTCAAGTTTTCTGCCGGGTCTGGGTCCGCCTGAAGACTTGGGGAAAATTTCCGGCTATGCCTGGGGGCTTGGTTACTTCGGCGGCCTGGCATCAACGGCAATCGTTATCTTTGGTCTGGGCGCGGGCGTTTACACGCTGGATAACTTCTCCAACCTGAGGCTGGTGGGACCGGCAACGGGATTATTTTTCATGATCACCGCCATTCCGACATTTCTCTGGGTCAAAGAAAGGACCACGCCCAGACATCTTCCGTCCAATGAAAATTATTTCACGGTCGGGATTAAAAGATTAAAAAAAACCTTTCTGGACATCAAAGAGTACAAAGATTTGATGGTTCTTCTGGGATCCTTTTTTTTCGCTTATGCCGGACTCTCTATCGTTATTTCTTTCGCGTTTATTTACGGAGACCAGGTTGTAAAATGGTCAGGCCTCACACAGATTTTGATGTTTGTCATCACCCAGTTTACGGCAGCGGGCGGAGCATTTCTTTTTGGGGTCATTCAGGATAAGTGGAAAGCCAAGCAGACATTTATCCTGACGCTCGTCCTCTGGGTTATTGCCGTGAGCCTGATTTACGGGGTCAGCCGGGTTACAGTTTTCGTAAACAGCCTCATGGGCGCGGCTCTAAAAGAAGAGCATATTTTCCTGATTATCGGATCGATTGCCGGCCTCGGTCTGGGATCGACTCAGTCCGCATGCCGCGCCATGGTGGGAATTTTCTCTCCGGAAACAAAAGCCGGAGAGTTCTTCGGCCTCTGGAGTTTCACCAGTCGTCTTTCGGCTATCTTCGGACTGATGGGGCTGGGCTTACTGCAGACGTTTCTGGGGCTTCAGAAGGCGATCCTCGTCTGTTCGGCCTTTTTCTTTGCGGCAATCGTCATCGTCTTATTCGTGAATGAAGAACGTGGAAAAATAACAGCCCGAAAACACGCGGGAGAATAACCTATCGCTTTTCCCTGTACATTTTTCGGTAGCACGCAATATTATTCTAACGACTGATTAGTTGTTTCGTAATGTTACAACGAAGTCCTTATTGTCTTTTTGTTTTTGTAAGACGATATACTTTGGATGGATACTTTTGAGAATATATTTATCATTTTCACCCAACAAATCGCCCACGTGATAGATGGTTTTATTGATCAGCGCGGAAACATCGTCTTCTGTCGCCATGTAACCCCTGTATTGAAAAATGTCATGGGGGAGAGTGAATGTTTTTTTTGTATCTTGAGCAATGATTTTTTTCGGATCATCCGAATGATATAAATAAATAATCCCCGTCATCATGATGATCAATACAGCCATAACCAGTATTGCCGGGCTGTTAACTCTTTTGAATGAGGACTTTTCGGCGGATCTTAAACCTTGTGATGGTTTCACTTCACCAAGATTTTCACGATTCAGGTAGTGATGCACCGTTTGAAAGACAACACCGCGATGCTCTGGCGAAGCGGCCATCGGGTCTGAGAAGCGCTTGTAGCGGTATGCTTTCCATACAATAGCAGCAAATAGACTTTTTAAATCTAATGGATGATCCTGTTCGCCGGGGAAGAATATGCATCTTTTTTTGTCGATGACTTTTAAAGCCTCTTCCAACATTAAATGGGGATTATCCTGGAGGATGTGATCAATGTTCATAATGGTCTCATCGATGATTTTCTTCGTTGTATGATCGATCATCAATCGCTTAAACCATCCAACTGACATGATTGCCTCCTCCAATTTTGACGCATGACAGGATAATCATTTGTCCTTCTGATTGAAAACGTTCGCGAGAAATAGCTGCCGCCTGTCACGGGAAAGTCCGCAGTTTCTGAGATGACGCTCTAAATAAGCATAAGGCCTGGCTGCGCATCTTTAATAATTTTGCGGCCAGGCCTTATCGGTAAATGCCGGTTGCTAGCAAGACAAATTCTTTCTATTGAATAATCCGCCAATTATTTTATTTAACAGCATCCTTTGCGGCCAATTTTGATTTATCGTCACCTTCCTTCACCGCCTGACCTGCTTCCTTTGCCGTATCTTTAGCTGCTTCAACAGACTGATCAATATTTTTGCCGGTCTGTTCCATAGGGCCTTCTTCTTTTTTCTGGCAACCAGAGACACAGACAGCAAAGACCAGAACAAGAACGACGGAATGCATCATTTTCATAATCGACAGAATTCTTTTGTACATGGTGATCTTCTTCTCAAATATTATTTCAGCCTAACAAGTTATCATCTCACAGCTCCGAACACACCACGATTTTTCAATAACATTATCCTGTTTATGAACACTCGTCCCTAAAGATGCTTTAGTCTGTAGGGGTGAATTTTATGGCAAAGAAAGTGTTGCTGTCAAGCAAAATAAGCCGACTGGAGACCTCATGATTTTTGGATCATTAAAGTTCTGCGATTTGTGTGGTATCAGACCATTGAGGATATGTCCATTTTGCATTCATTCTTCAGATTGACAGACCATGAGACTCATATTATAAATTGCGGCATAAAATTATTCATTACTATGGATGACATCAACACGGCAATGAACGGATGGGAATTCTTCGATCGTCTATACTGTATTTCTCTGAAACAGCGTGAAGACCGCCGTATGTCGGCAATGCGCGAATTTTCCAAAGTCGGTCTATCCGATAAAGTGGAGTTCCTGATTGTTGAACGTCACCCCTGCGATCTTGAGCAGCAAATATACGAATCTCACATGCTATGCCTTCGCAAGGGATTGGAAGCAGGCGCCAGAAATATTGTTATCTTTGAAGACGACATCGAATTTGATAAATTCGATCCGAGGCGTTTAAAACAATGTGCTGAATTCCTGAAGCAGCATTCAGACTGGAAGGTCTTTCTTCTGGGCGCATTAATTCGCTCCAGTGCGAAAACCGCCGATCCCTGCATACAGAAAGTTCGGTACCAAAGCCTGACCCATGCCTACGCTCTGAACAGGTCTTATGCGGAAACCTTAGCCTATGAACCCTGGCAGGGCATTGTGAATGATACGCTGTTCCGTCCCCTGACCCACGGCGTTTACGCAATAAATCCTATGTGCGCTTTTCAAAAAAATTTTACCTCCGATAACTACAAGTATCCCAAACTGGCAATCTTCAGAAGCTGGCTAGGCGGGCTTAAACGAATTCAAAAAGCAAATGAATTTTATCTTCAGCACAAATTCGGTGTTTATGCCGGCCAAATCATTTTTATTTTACTGATACTGATGGTGGTCTTTTATCAGTGACATCCCATAACAAAACATTCGCTGTCTCTGGCCTTTCATCTTCATCTACTGAAGAACTTCATGGATGAGTGGCCTTATTCGCCAGACGTCAGAATAACAGATAACCCTGTACAATCAGAAACTGGCCCAAAAGGTAAGGCCCCATTACCATCATCCATTCCATCGGGACTTCACCGATAAATCTATGATAGGCGTTAATACCATCGGACAGCATAAATAAAAAAACTCCCGCCATTGCCGTCACCGCGCCGATAGGATGCACACATCCGAGTGGAATAAGCGTGCTACTCCCCGTTAGAACGATTACAACAATATAAACGATAACGGCAGGCATCATTCTGCCTGCATAAGGGACCAGGAGACGGCAAGCGACGATTCCTGCGGCGATATAAATGGAAATAAAGCCCCATCCCCATGCAGGCATGCTGGTTAAGCATGGAAAATATTTTGCAAATACGACCATATAAAGGATATTTCCCGTCAAGAAAGCCAACAGCCCCAGTTTGAAATAATGGTTTCTTTTGCAGGGTTGCGCCATCATCAGAAAAATATCACCCATCCAGGCGCAAGTAATAGCCGCCAAAAATAAATAATTCATCTGGAAGGCTGATGTCAGGTAATACAGGCCCAGTAAAGGCATGAGAAGCGGTTTTGTGATATAGCGCCCTTTCATGAAGCCCTTTGATTCACTTAATATATGGAGAAGCGATACGGTGATGAAGAGAATTAAAAATATTGCGGACACTGTCATGATTTTCTTCCGGCCGGGAAAACCAATTTACGGGCTATAGCGATGAAAACGTTCATGGCTCATCACCTAAGAGAATAATCTGCAACGTCCTGCTGCTGATGGCCAGTTTTATCTTTCCATCGTCGACTTCTCAGGTTTTATCCAGTAATTGATAAAATAGTTTCGTGGTCATGGATATGTTGGTTGCCGTGCCGAAAACAAAATTTCTGAAGGTATGGGACAGGTTGTCATATTCCCGCTGAAGCGCCCGACTATCCAGGATATCAGCTTCAAAGGGCGTGGATGTCATGACACAAGCAGCCAACGGTTCATGCCCGAATGCCATGAAAGGAATTCTTCCGAATACGTCGTCAACACCCAGTGAAAGCAGATGAACATCTTCGCCTTTAGGCCCCTTGCTGATAATATCGGCCGTCCCATCCCTGATTATAAAAAGATCCGTATTGTTTTGAAACCGTTCATCCAGTATTTTGTCATCGGACAACTTTTTTGAATAATCCCCGATATAGGCCTGAACGGCATTGTCGTTTATCGGTCTCAATCTGTTGTCGAGGCTGAGGAGAATTTTCCTGAAATTTTCTGACAGAGCAAAATATTCCCGATGAAGGATTTCTGTGTCAAGAATACTCAGATGAACGTTGCCTTCGGCAATCGCCGTGGCGCTACGCCCGTAATCTCCGCCGTATATGAGGGATCGTATTGTCCCTATGAAACAGCCTTCCCCAAGCCTGGCAAGCGTAACGGTGCCTTTTGACGTCTCACGGATGATTTTAACGGTACCCTCGGATACGGCCCATAACCACTTGCCGTATTCTCCCTCTTTTACAATGGTCGTGCCGTCAGGGTAAACATAATCTCCCGTTACGTAAAGGTAGTCCACCGGAGGCCCTTTGAGGGGCTGGAGATACTCTATCGCCATACCCTCAGAGTCTGTTTCGTCAACATCTAAACGATAGAGGTGATCGGGGCCAACTTTCGCTATCTTTCCGTCATCCAGCAACCTTGCGGCATCCAGAACGATCTCCATCATATTCTTATGAACATTATGTTCAGTTTGAGTAAACTCTTCTTCAGAAAAATCATACTTTCCGTCAGTCCATCCGAACATGCCGTAGATGGCTTCAAGCCCTTTGAGCTTTCCCCAATATGCTTTTATCGGATTCCCACCGGCAAAATAAATAATCCCCATATCTGTCGAGAATTTACTGCGCAGGGTTAATTTTCCAGTGCAGTTATTCCCTCCCAGAAGTTGAAAAACATCGGCAAGCGATAAGAACATCAGACTTCCGGAGAACACGATATTATCGGTCATTGTAAATCATTACCGCCCTTATGATTAATCCTGCCGGATTGTTTTCATGAGAATTGCACGCACGTCCACAGGCTTCTGGTTTCGCTTCTTATCATCAGGAACCCGACCCCAAAAAACAAAACGTCGACGTCCTGAAGCGCACCTTTCACTTTGGATTAAACGTCCTTTTTGTGAATGGCAATATAGAAAACGCTCTCTTGTCTGTCAAGGAAATCTTGACTAATAAGTGACGGACATTACGGATGATCATTTCCGGCTTCGAATACCGTTTAATTTGAATAGAAGTTGACAGCCTCATCAGAAGAATAATTATCGTTTGTGAGGCGAAGCGGATCGCTTCTCTCGCCTCTGAAAAAAAAGAAAAAGAGGATTTTCTTTGATGATTTTCTTTGACGCGCCGCCTACCCTCGGTAACAGCCATGCATGGATCAAGCATTTGAAAGCAACCTCCCAGGCGTAAAATGCATATCGTCATATCGCAGCAAGCTGTGAAGAATCAGCGCATGCCCCTATTGCCTCATAAATAAATGTTACCGAAGGAAGAGCGAGCGAGAGAAACGTT
>CAZDYR010000149.1:0-6237 GCA_964509625.1 uncultured Smithella sp.
GCTTTGAAGAGGATGCTGCAAATCATGGCGTTGAGCGCGACGCTTTTACCGGAGCCGGTGGTTCCGGCAATCAGCAGATGCGGCATTCTGGCCAGGTCGGCAACAACCGGTGTGCCGACAAAATCAACACCCAGGGCGATCGGCAGGCGCAGGGACGATTTGGTAAACGCGTCATGGTTCAGGACGTCTTTAAGAAAAACCGGTTCTCTTTTCAGGTTGGGGATTTCAATGCCGATGACGGATTTGCCTGGAATCGGGGCCAGAATGCGGATGCTGGGCGCCATCAGTGCCAGTGCCAGATCGTCGGACAGAGTCGTAATACGGTTGATTTTTACGCCGGGAGCCGGTTCCAGTTCGTACATCGTGATCACCGGGCCGGGCATAACCTCCACAACCCGCGCTTCAACCCCGAAATCCGCCAGTTTCTTTTCGAGAATCCTCGAATTGGTGATCAAATGATCACGTTTCACACGCGCATCTTTCTGGGGCGGTTCTTCCAGCAGCGTAAACGGCGGCAGTTGAAACTTGCCATCGGATTGTTTCTTGAAATCAAAATGCGTCTGCTCAATTTTTTTCGGTTTTGTTTTCCTGGGCGGTGGTTCCACTGCTTCGATGACCGGCGGCGGGTTGGTTTGAATTTTCAGCCGGGAAGAAAACCCGGCGATAAAAGCCAGAAACCGGTCTTTGCATGCTTTAAAAAAAGCGCGGGTCGATTGAGAGAATTTTTCGGTGACCGACACGAGAGAAAACTCAATGATAAAAAAGAGAGAAATAATAAAAATAAAAACCAGAATGATATAGGTTCCGGCTAAGTTAAAATAGCCAAGCAGGAATTGAACAATACCGGTGCCGATCAGGCCTCCCGCTTTCAATGTCTCTCCGTAGACCGTAATGCCGCTTTTGATCAGCGCGCTGAAAAGACCGGCGCAGGCAAAGGTAAAGAAGAAAAAGCCGAAAACACGCGGGGCGTCCACGATAAAAGGCGGACGGAGAAAGAATTGAAACGCGCAGGCCAGGAGCGCCAGAGGGATAAAAAATGATGCGAGGCCCAGGACGCGAATGATCGAATCGGCCGTATAGGAGCCAACCTTGCCGGTCAGGTTATGGGTTGACGGTCCGTCCGGGGGCACAACATGCGTGAAAGAAGGATCCAGCGGCGAGTAGGAAAAGAGGCACAGCAAGAGAAAAACGGCCAACGCCAGGCAGATGACGCCTTTGATTTCCCGTGTTCTCATGTTGCGGTTGTTGGGGGATTCTTCCATCAGGAGGCCGCTTTGATTTCTGGCTGGACGTCTTTGATCTTTGCCGTGCCGGTATTCCGATAAGTGTCATAATTCCTGATAATCACCTGTCGGACTCTGTCGATTAATTCCTGCCTCTTCTCCAAAGGATAGCCTTTTGTAGGAATGGCCTTGTCAATGACCAGTTTTATTTTCCCCGGCTTTACCTTCAGCGATCGCTTCGGCATGATGTCGCCGCTGCCGATAATGCTGATCGGCACAATCGGCACGCCGGATTGAATGGCCAGATAGAAAGTCCCCTGTTTGAAAGCCTTGATTTCACCGTCGCGGCTTCTCGTGCCTTCGGGGAAGGTCATGACCGATTTGCCTTCACGGATGCGTAACGCCGCCAGATCCAGGCTTTGCATGGCTTTCTCATGGTTTTGCCGGTCAATCTCAATATAACCCGCACCTCTCATTGCCCGGCCAAAGACGGGAATCGCGAATAATTCCTTTTTTGCAATCCATCGGAACTGACCCGGAACGTGGGCCAGCGTGATCAGAATATCAAAATCACTCTGGTGGTTGGCCATGAAAACCTGCGGTTTGCTCCGCAGAATGTTTTCTTTGCCGATCACCTGAACTTTTGTGTTGCAGACCATCAGCATCAGCCTGCCCCAGAGATTCGCAACTTTATGGACGTTGTTTTCCGCGTTGTTAAAAAACGAAAAGACAATGGCCCAGAAAGAGAAGAAAGCGGTCATTGCTACGCCTAACGTGACTAAAAGTGCAGAACGGATCATCCAGGTTCTTTCCTTGACCGGGTTACTTGAAATTTTGCAAATTTTTTACTTGATAACGCCAGTGAAGTCAACCATGAATTATGAACGCTTCATATCATTTTCGCGCATGAAAACGGAGTGATTAAAACGGGATTTTCAGTGACCGTTGGTCATGGTGAAATTAGGGCGGAAGCTGTAGCTGGCGGCGTTTTGGCGATTTGTAAAAAATGTCCATAAAAAAAATTTTTTTCCTTGACAAAAGGGACCTGCTCATTTATGAAGCCAGCCAACGTTGATAAACTTAAGCTTGCCGAAAATCAATCGTTGCCTGAAACCTCCGGGGCAACTTACCCGGGGTATAAGGAAGCGTTATTTAGGCGATGGAGTCTAAATGGAACTTTTTTTACAACAGGTGTTTAACGGTGTCATGTTGGGCAGTACCTATGCCATCGTCGCGCTCGGCCTGACGATGGTTTTCGGTATTCTGCACGTACCGAACTTTGCGCACGGGCATATGTACATGCTGGGTGCTTATGTTTGCTTCTTTCTGATCACGATATTCGGATTCGCCTACTGGCCGGCGGTTGCGCTTGCAGCCATTGTCCTGGCGCTGGCCGGTGTCGTTCTGGAATTTCTGGTTTTCAAGCCGGTGCGCAACGCGGGAGGTGTTGCACCCTTTATTGCCGCGCTGGGTGCTCTGATCATTCTGGAGAATGCGGTCGTTGTTTTATGGGGGCCGGAAGGACACCGCATTCCGAATCCGTATCCTGGCATTATAGACTTTTTCGGCATCACGATGTCCACGCAGCGTTTGCTGGTTATCGGCGTTGCCTTCTCCATGATTGTTCTCCTGCAGATTTTTATTAAAAAGACGACACTGGGAAGTTCAATCGAGGCGGTGGCCCAGAATAAAGAAGGTGCCACGCTTGTCGGTATTAACGTCAACCGTGTGTCTGCTCTGACTTTTGCCATTTCTACCGCGTTGGCCGCAGTTGCCGCCTGCATGGTTGCTCCCATTTTCATGATCTCGCCCAGCATCGGAATGATGGTGGGGACAAAAGCCTTCGTCATTGTTATTCTCGGCGGTTTGGGCAGCATTCCGGGGGCCATTGCCGGTGGAATGATTCTGGGATTGATTGAGGCCCTTGGCGGCGGATATCTTTCGGCGGCATACAAAGATGTGTTTGGTTTCGGCGCCCTGGTGCTGATCCTCGCTATAAAGCCAACCGGTTTGTTCGGGAAGGAGATTAAGGGCAGATGATGACGTGGTTGAAGAAAAATTGGTTTTATCTGGTTGTTATTGCTGTTGCCCTGGCTCTTCCTCTTGCCGTAACGAACCGCTACTATGCTCAGGTTATCACCATGAGCGTTCTCTTCGCGATCGGCGCTTTAAGCATGAACCTGATTCTGGGCTATACCGGTCAATTGTCGCTGGCGCATTCCGGCTTTTTCGGCATCGGCGCATACGGCGTGGCCATTCTAACATATACCTGTGGCTGGAATTTCTGGCCGTCTTTGCTGGTGGGGGCGCTCTTGGCGGCTTTCATTGGTTTTCTGGTGGGCATGCCCGCTCTGCGCACGCGGGGTTCCTATTTTGCCATTGCCACACTTTGCCTGGGTGAAATCATTTATCTGATTGCCGGCAACTGGATAGAGCTGACAGGCGGACATAACGGCATTGTCGGCATTCCATTGCCCAGTCCGATTCCCATTCCCGGATTAGGTCAGATTACTTTTGAATCCCAGATGGCTCAGTACTATCTGGTGCTGTTCTTTCTTCTCTTAACCATATTTGTCATGTACCGGGTCGTCAATTCATTGCGCGGAAGAACTTTTCTGGCGACAGCCATGAATGAAGATCTGTCGGAGGCCGTGGGGATCAACATCTTCCGCACAAAATTGCTTTCTTTTGTGGTAGCGAATTTCTTTGCCGGTTTGGCCGGTGGCCTCTATGCCAGTCTGATCGGCAGCATCTCTCCATCAGTTGCCGGTATTTCCATGACGTTTAACTTCCTGATGTATGTGCTTCTGGGTGGTATCACGACGCTGGCCGGGCCGATTATCGGCGCATTTCTTATTCCGATTCTGCTCGAATACATGCAGTTTTTGCAGGATTATCAGATGATTCTATTCGGGTTCCTGCTGATTGTCGTGATTATCTATTTCCCGAAAGGGTTTATGGGGCTTTTTACAAAAGTACATGACAAGATAAAGAAAACAAAGGTGGGGGCGTAACGTGCTGCTTAAAGGTGAAAATCTGGTCAAAAGTTTCGGCGGCACTGTCGCTGTTAACGATGTGAGTTTTGAAGTGAATGAGGGAGAAATCCTTTCCATTATCGGTCCCAACGGCGCCGGTAAATCCGTCCTTTTCAGTTTGATCAGCGGCGCGGGCAAACCGACATCCGGCAGTATCAAATTTGCCGGGGAAGAAATTGCCGGGCTAAGCGCCAACAAGATATCCCGCAAAGGTATTGCGCGGACTTTTCAGTTGACGGCCCTTTTTGAAAGCCTGCCGGTCGCGCTTAATCTGGCGCTTGGCTATTACAAATGCACGACAACCGGTTTCTGGGGTGGGCTTTTCCATACGCCGCAGTGGAAAAAAGATAAAAAGAAGGTGGAAGAAAAAGTTATCGAGACGCTCGGCTTTGTCGGACTGGGTCCCAAAGCCTTCGAGACAGCTTCCACCATTTCTCAGGGAGAACAAAGGCTTCTTTCCATCGGAATAGCCCTGATCAGCGAACCCAAACTCATCCTTTTTGATGAGCCGACAGGAGGATTGATTCAGGAAGACACGGCAATGATCACCGAGCTGATCCGTAAGATTAATAAAAAAGGCATTACCGTCTGCCTGATCGAACACAAAATGCGGATGATCATGGATTTGGCCGACAGAATTGTTGTTTTAAACTACGGCAAGAAAATTGCTGAAGGGAAGCCGGCGGATGTCGCCGCGGATCCGCAAGTAATCGAAGCCTACTTAGGAAGAAAAAAGGATGCTTAAATTAACAAACGTTACCACGATGATAGGCGAGCATCAGGTTATTCATGATGTTTCGCTGCATATTGCCCAGGGAGACTTTGTCACGCTGCTGGGTGGAAACGGCGCCGGAAAGACCAGCTTGTTCCGGACGATTACCGGAATACTGAAACCGTCCAAGGGAACGATCGAATTCAAGGGCGAGGAAATCAGCCATCTGCCCGCCTACAAAGTCGTGGGGAAGGGTATTTCGCTTTGTCCCGAAGGGCGTCAGTTGTTTCCCGGGCTTCCCGTGTATAAAAACCTGATGCTGGGCGCGTATCACCGCAAGGATAAAAAAGGCATCCAGGAAACCCTGGAGCAGGTTTACACGCTGTTTCCAAGATTAAAGGAACGATATAAACAGATGGCCGGTACGTTTTCCGGCGGCGAGCAGCAGATGCTCGCAATCGGGCGGGCCATCATGTCAAAACCGGAAATGCTTCTTCTGGATGAGCCTTCCATGGGTTTGGCGCCGCTGGTTGTAGAAGGCATAGCCGAAGCCATTACACAGCTGAATAAAATGGGTATCACCGTATTTCTGTCTGAGCAAAACGCGCAGATTGCCCTCATGATCACGCGACACGGTTATGTTCTGGAAAACGGCCGCCTGGTTCTGGAAGGGTTAAGTAAAGACCTGATCACCAATGACAAAGTGAAGAAAGCCTACCTGGGAACCTAGAAGGTTTATGGCAGTTTAGTCGATCGTAAAAGGTACCGCAAAAACAAGAGCTCTAATCGGTCTGTCCGTAAGAGCTTTTTTTTATGGCATCATCCACCCGGCATTCTTTTCACGACTTTTTCATCATCAGATATGATTCCCCTTTTTGTTCTTTTACCGCATTTTTGTGTCATATAATATAGTTATAATATCATAGAGATATATGCATTTCATGTCATTTTGCCGGCGCCTCTTTTTGCGGGGATTTATGGACAAACCATGATCTCTGAGATTTGCAGTTGACATCCTTTTCCGTACAGGTATACTGTCTCGTAAGACAATATGGCAAGTATTCATTAGAACACTTCAGCTTTTCTGTTTACGCGGCAGGAGTCAATTTATTAAATCCGTTGTTCTTGAAAGAATGATATAACCTTTAAAAATCCCAAACAGGAGGTCGAATATGAAACAGGATGATGCCATCAGCAAGACTCTCAGCAGACGGAATTTTTTAAAGACGGCTGGAGGCGCGCCGTCTGTCGCGGGACTGGCCACAGC
>CAZDYR010000150.1:0-6220 GCA_964509625.1 uncultured Smithella sp.
TTATTCATCGGCCATCAGGCTAATCTGAGCATGCTCAAAACAGTTTGTGAACGCACCGGCATTTCATCGGAGAATTGCTGGTACAACGTTGATCAGTTTGGCAATGTCGGCTGTTCAGGCGCACCGTCGGTGCTTTCCGCCCGTTGGGATGAATTACGGTCGGGTGACCGGATCGCCCTGTCGATTGTCGGCGCGGGCCTGTCGTGGGCTCATATCATGCTGAAAGTAGAGGAACACATCTGATGGACAAAAAAGTCGCCATCGTCACGGGAGGCGCCACCGGAATCGGCGCCGCATGCGTCCGCGCATTGGCTGCGGAAGGGTTTCATGTCGGGATTCATTACCGCAACAGCGCCCGGAAGGCCGAAGCGCTGCTGGCGGAAATTCAAAACGGTTTTCTGGTTCAGGCGGATCTGGCCGCTGTCGATCCGATTGACGCGATGATTGGAAAAATCAAGGAAGCGGCGGGCCGCGTGGATGTTCTGGTCAACAATGCGGGACAATCCATTAACGCCGACATCATAACCATGAAGGTGGAGCAGTTTGATGAACAGCGAGCGCTGACGCGCGGTGTCTGGTATCTGACGAAAAGAATTTTGCGCCAGTTTATGATGCGAAGCGGGGCAGGCCGCATCATCAATATTTCCAGTGTGGTGGGCCACACCGGCAACCCCGGGCAGATCGCCTACACCATGGAAAAAGCGGCACTCGACGCGTTTACCCGGTCGCTTGCTCAGGAAATGACCGGACGAAACATCCTGGTCAATTCCGTCGCGCCGGGATTTGTTGAAACCGACATGACCGCGGAACTGCCGGCGGAAGTCAAAGATCGTATTATGACAAATATCCCGCTGGGACGCATCGGAAAGCCGGAAGAAATCGCGGAAGTCGTCGCCTTTTTAGCCACAAAGGGAACTTACATCAGCGGTTCGGTCATTCATGTCAACGGAGGCCTTTATGGAGGCTGACGAAAGTATCAAACAGGAAGTGCTGGCCCTGGTGCCGCAGCAAAAGCCGTTCCGCTTTATTGATGAAATTATCCGTCTTGATGAAGAAGAAATTATCGGAGCATACCGTTTTCGCGAAGACGAGTTTTTCTATCCGGGACATTTTCCCGGGCGGCCGATTACCCCGGGGGTGATTCTGATTGAATCCATGGCGCAGATCGGCGTGGTCGCGTACGGCATGTATCTGCTGGCCTGCCAGAGAAATGTCCGGCCAAGCCAGATGAAGGGCCCGTTGAGTCTTTTTTCACTGGCGGACGGCATCGAGTTTAAAGGCATCGTAATGCCGGGGGAAAGAGTGATTGTTAGAGGAAAAAAAATCTATATGCGTAAAGGGGCATTAAAAGTGGATGTACGAATGGAAAGAGAAAACGGAGAAGTGGTTTGTGTGGGTCAATTAGCCGGAATGGGAGTGGAAACATGAGAAAAAGAGTAGTGGTTACGGGAATGGGAGTTGCCGCACCGAATGCGCACGGCCTGGAAAACTTCGAACGGGCGCTCAGGGAAGGACGGTCGGGCATTCGCTTTATTCCGCAACTGGAAGAGTTGAAGTTCGGCTGTCAGATCGCCGGGATTCCTGAAAATTTTGACGAGATCCGTAAACGTTATTTTGATCGGGAAAAACTGATGTCGATCAATGACAATATCGGCTACGCGTCCGTGTCGGCTGTCGATGCCTGGCGAGATGCGGGTTTTGAAATTTCCGATAACAACGATGAAACAGTGGACTGGGATACAGGGGTGATCGCTGGTTCCGGCATCGGGGGGATGGATACCATCGCGCTGAGCGTCGTGCCAACGATTAATGAAGGCCGCGTGCGGCGCCTGGGCAGCCGTGTCGTCGAGCAGGTCATGAACAGCGGCACGAGCGCGCGCATCGGCGGACTGATCGGTGCGGGTAATCAGGTAACGTCCAATTCATCGGCCTGCAGTACAGGCAATGAAGCCATCATTGACGCGCTGTGGCGCATTCGCATGGGATTGGCCAAGCGGATGGTGGCCGGCGGTTCCGAAGGTGCTTCTCCTTATATATGGGGTGGTTTCGACGCGATGCGCGTGATCGCGCGCAAGTTCAACGATAATCCGGCGGCCGGGTCCCGGCCCATGTCGGCCACCGCCTGCGGTTTTGTGCCGGGTTCCGGCGGCGCGATGCTGGTGCTGGAAGAACTCGAAACAGCGCTGGCCCGTGGCGCAAGAATTTATGCAGAAATTGTCGGCGGTTATGTGAACAGTGGCGGTCAGAGGATGGGCGGTTCGATGACGGCGCCCAACCCCGTTGGTGTTCAGAAGTGTATTCGCGGCGCGGTAGCGGACGCGGGGATCAACCCTTCCGAAGTGGATGCCATTAACGGCCATCTGACGGCAACGTTTGCCGATCCGTATGAGGTAAAAAACTGGGCGGCGGCGCTTGAGCGGACGCCGGAGAATTTCCCTTATATCAACGCGACGAAATCCCTGGTGGGGCATTGCCTGGGCGCGGCGGGAGCCGTGGAAAGCGTTGCTTCGGTTTTGCAGGTATACAGAGGATTTTTGCATCCGTCCATCAACAGCGAAGACGTCCACCCGGACATCGTCGAGTTCGCACCGAAGATTCCTCAGGCATGTATGAATTTTCCCGAGCTGAAATATCTGGCCAAGGCCGGTTTTGGTTTCGGGGATGTAAACAGCTGCATCATATTTAAGAAGTGGGAAGCAAAATAATAATCATGATAAAGGAGTAAAAACAATGGATGACAAGAAAATTTTTGACGAGATGGTAAACATTTTAAAAACATACACGAAAGATCCGGCCTTGCTGGAAAAGGCGACGCTGGACACGCACATTTTGAACGATTTAAAAGTCAACTCCGCGCGGCTGGTTGACGTGATTATCAAATGTGAAGATGTGTTCGGTATCACGGTTGATGACGACGAGGCCGATAAGATTCGGACCATCGGAGACGCCGTGAAGATCATCAAACAAAAACTCGGGTAATCGCTATGGATGCACGATCCAGATTCATGCTGCATTTGCAGAATTTTTTAGGGCGCCTGGCCATTGTTTTTGTTGCGCCTTTTTACTTTCTGGTTGCGCGTGCGCTGCACTACCGGATCAGGAAACTGCGGGAACTCCGTCGTCAGTGCGCGGCGGAATTCGCCGCGCACAAGGGGCCATGGTTGATCTGTGCCAATCATTTAACCATGATTGACTCATTTCTTTTAAGCTACGTTGCCTTCAGTTTAGTCGGGCACCTTACCCAGTATAAAAAGCTGCCGTGGAATCTTCCTGAGAGAAGAAATTTTCAAAGCAACGTCTTTCTGGCGGTTTTATGCTACCTGTCCAAATGCATTCCCGTGGATCGCGGCGGTTCCCGCGAGAAGATGAAAAAAGTCCTTGATGCCTGCACATACCTTTTAAGGCATGGACATACGATAATGATCTTCCCTGAAGGCGGAAGATCGCGCACCGGCCGTGTGGATAAAGAGAATTTTTCCTACGGTGTCGGCCGCTTTATTCAAGACATCCCGGACTGCAGGATCATGTGCATTTACCTGCGTGGCGATAAGCAGCATAAATACAGCCTGATCCCCGCCTGGGGTGACAGATTTTACGCCGAGGTAGAAGTGTTGCAACCCGTTCCTGTAACACAGGAAGGGCTTCGTGCACAGCGGCTTTACGCGGCGCAGATCATTGAACGGCTTGCGCAGATGGAGGAGAAGTATTTTGCCGTACATCGGGAACGATCTTGTGGATTTGACAAGCCCGCCGAACATGCAAAGAAGCACGGATTTGCGCTTTCTGAAGAAAATCCTCACCGATACTGAAATGACTCAGGTTCGCGGCTGCGAGGATCCGGATGCTTTATTGTGGTCCATCTGGGCCTGTAAGGAAGCCGCTTATAAAGTATTAAAAAAGCGTGCCGGCGACGCGGCCTTCATTCCGCGTCGCTGGTCTGTTTGTTTCCGGCCGCCTTTGCCGGTGGCCGGAGGCCAGGGGATCAAGCAGACTGACAGCTTTCCCGAAGATCGTACCCCCGCAGGATTTTTCACGGGCAATGTCATAACAGATGAGAAAAATATTTTCCCCTTCCGCCTCTTTTCTTCCCCATCTTGGATTCACAGCCTTGCCGCCGACCGCTTCGAGATTTTGCACAAGGCGGCCTGGCGGATTGAGACTTTGCCTGATGAACAATCTCAGCAGAAGGTGGACCCCTCGTCGTTCGGGCGGTCATGCCTGATTCGTGATCTGTCAGAGTTTCTTCGGGTTGATCAGCATCAGATTGAAATTCGACGTCCGTCCCAATGTGAAAGTGAGCTTCAGCCACCGGCAGTTTATCTTCAAGGTGTTCGGGCAGCAGGCGTTGATATCAGTTTGAGCCACGACGGACGGTTTGTCTCTTACGCTTTCGTCCCGTTGTCATAAAGACATCCTTCACAAACGCATATTTGATTGTATTGCTTTTTTTCTTGTGTTAAGCAAAGCCTGCCGTGTGATTTTTATATGATTTATCGCACCAAGGAGGGAATATGAATAAGAGGGAAGCGGTCGCTTTGGTGACTGGAGGCGCGTCGGGACTGGGGGAGGCCACGGTGCTGGAACTGGTCGATTCCGGGGCGAAAGTGGCGATTGTCGATATGGATGCGGTCAAAGGGGAGAAACTGGCGCAGACCCATCCGAAGCATGCAATTTTTATTCACGGGGATGTGACAAGTGAAGACGATATGACCCGCGCGATCAGGCAAACGGTGGAGGCATTCGGTTCAATCAATGTTGCAGTGAATTGCGCGGGTGTGGCTGACGCCGGCAAAATCAAAAGCAAAAAAGGCCCTCTGCCGCTGGCCTCGTTTAACAAGGTTCTGCAGGTCAATCTTGTGGGAACGTTGAATGTTATTCGCCTGTCCGTGAACCAAATGGCGAATAACAAGCCGAACAGCGAGGGTGAAAGAGGAGTGATCGTCAATACGGCGTCCATTGCCGCTTTTGATGGTCAGATCGGTCAGGCGGCTTACTGCGCCTCCAAGGGTGGTATTGTGGGAATGACGCTTCCGATAGCCCGGGAATGCGCCGAGTACGGTATTCGCGTGGCCACGATTGCGCCGGGTTTGTTTGATACCCCGCTTATGTCCGGCATGCCGCCGGAAGTGAAGGATGGGATGGCCAGCGGTGTGCCTTTTCCCAGGCGCTTAGGCAAACCGGTGGAATTTGCCCGCATGGCGCTCCACATTATAGAAAATCCAATGCTGAACGGTTGTTGCATCCGTTTGGATGGCGCGCTGCGGATGCCGCCTAAATAGTCACAAACTGTTATCGATCAGAGGGGATCGGCTGCGGGGCCGGTTAAATTGACTTGAAAAGCATTAAAAATTCAGATAGTCTATGAATCATTAGAATTAAAAATGATTAACGGGTGCTTGATGAATCCATGAAACCATCCCCGGAAACCATGTTTGCGCAAGATATTGATTCTCTCATATTCTATCAGGTGTTTGACATGGTAGATATCGGGCTTGTGATTCTGGATCGTGACATGCGTGTAAGGTTTTGGAACCGCTGGATGCAGCTCCATAGTAATATTGTGCCTGAAAAAATCATTGGATCTCTTGTCTGTGATGTTTTCCCCAACTTAAAGCGTCCACGTTTCTTAAATAATTGCAAAGCGGTTTTCACTTTTGGCAATTTTTGTTTTTTTTCTCAAAAACTGCATCATTACTTATTTCCGTTTCAGCCGATCAGTTCTTTTGATGCCGATTTTAAATATATGCAGCAAAGTTGCACCATGGGGCCTCTCCGTAATGAAAAAGGAGAGATTACCAATCTGTTCATTGCCGTTCATGATGTGACGGAAACGGTTAATTTCGAGCAGAAGCTCGTAGCCCTCAATATGATTGATGCCCTGACCGGTGTGAATAACCGGCGCAGCTTTGAGAGCCATCTCAAGGAAGAGGTGGATCGTCATAAAAGATACGGTCATCCTTTGAGTCTGATCATGTTTGACATCGATCATTTCAAGGAAGTCAATGACACCCACGGCCACCAATGCGGAGACTCTGTTCTTCAGGCAATTGCCGGATTAATCGGCGGTTCCATCCGCAGCGAAGATATCCTGGCGCGCTATGGCGGCGAGGAGTTCTGCTGTATATTGCCGGAAACGCCGCTGGAAGCTGCCTTGATTCTTGCCGAGAGATTCCGCACCAAAATCGCCGATCATCTCTTCGAGTGCCAGCAGGATCGTATT
>CAZDYR010000151.1:0-6213 GCA_964509625.1 uncultured Smithella sp.
AAACATACGGGTTATGTCCGGCCTTATCGGCTGATGGCGTCAAGCGGAGGCAGCCCCGCGGCTGTGCGGGCTCTGTCTAAGTGATGACGACACGGCGTCGAGTCGTCAAAGGCCAGCGCGGCTTCAAATGCTTTAACCGCATCGGTAAACATTTCTGTTTTTATCAGGGAGTTTCCCAGTCGATTCATGTAAACCGCGGTATGCGGGCGATTGCATTGGCAGGCCTTCGCGTAAGCCGCAAAAGCATTGTCCGTTTGCCTCAACGCGACCAGGGTGTCTCCCAGAAAACAGTAGTATAGACTGTTGGAGGGGGCGATCTTCAAACATTCCGTCACCAATCTTCGAGCGGTGTCATAATGGCCTTTTCTCAGGCATAAATCGGCGGCTTGAAAGATATAGCGGTCCGTTTCGTCAGGATCCAGGCGACCGGCCTGCCGGTAGGCACTCTCGAATTCGTCGGTTTTTCCGGTAGCCAGCAGGGCTTCGCCCAGCCGGCATTGGAAAACGGGATTATCCGTTTCCATCGATGTGAGTTTTCTGAAAGTATCACAGGCTTTTTCATTTTGAGCGGAAAGAAGATATGCTTTGCCCAGCTCTTCGAGCAGACCGATGTCCTGCGGCTGAATGGCGGTGACTTTTTCACAAAGCGCGACCAGCTTTTTGACCTGACCTTCCTGTTTGTATATCCGAACCATTTCATCATAAGCAAAGCCGGTAAAAACTTTGCGCTGAAGCTCGCGATCCAGCAGGATTTCCCAGTATTCAATAGAGTGTTCTTTATCTCCGTTATCCCAGGAAGCCCATGCTAACCTCAGCAGCACGGATTCTTCATGGGGGTCTGTACGATGAATTTGCTTCAGGAGAGTGATGGCTTCATCAAATTTTCTCTGTGAAAGCAGAGTATCGGCCACATCAATTTTTCCCGTCATTTTATGGTCGTTAATCATGATCATTAAACATATCGCGGCAAGCTGAGAAGAACCGGCACTTTTCGTGCGTAAGCGGGGTTAAAAAAAAGGGGGGAAAAAGGCTCCCCCCTGTGTGTTTCAGCAACTGCAGGACCCGCAACCACCGCCTTCTGCAACGAGGCTTGACGTCAATTTAAAGCCTGCTCCCTGGGGGGTTGTAATAAAATCGATGTTTATCGGTTTTGCCTGCTCCAAAAGGTCCTTTTCAATGACAAATTTTGTTCCCTTTTCATCAATCACTTCATCTTCGTTTCGGGGCTCGTCCAGAGCCATGCCCAAAGAGGGCCCGGATCACCCGATGGACATGGTGATTCGAATCGCCGCGCCAGCGTTTTTGTCCTTCAGAAAATCCTTAATGACTTCCGAGGCTTTGTCCGTTACTGTAATCATTTATATTCTCCTTTAGTCATGTCTTTCCGACATCAATCTTTTGCGTAAGTTATTCATAATCGGCCGGTTGTCAATTACAATTTTGCCGTCATTAATTAAGTTTCCGTATTTACAGGCGAAAAGAAGAATACGCTTGTGCTGATAGTCATGGCCGATCGTGTATGTTATTGTGGTCAATGACGGGATTAACCCTGCAGAAGCCCGACGCGTAAATTCTCCGTATTTTGCCCCGACGCGGCTGATCAACAGAATGACAGGGAGCGTATTGAAAGACTGATGTATCAATCGGGTTTATTCTTTACCGTGATCTTTTGTCTGGCTGCAGCAAGTGTGTCGTCAAAGTATTTCTCCAGCTTTTTATTAACCCCTCGCAAACCGTCAATCACATCCTCAGCCCAATGCAGATATTCAATTCTCCGTTGCCGGGTCCAGTGATCCGGCGGCGTGTAGGCAATATCATGAACATTGCAGATCTTATCCGCCAGTTTGATTTGCTTGGCGTGTTTCGACAGGCGGGGCGAATGGATAATCTGGTTTTGTTTTCTTACCTGCTTGGGCAGACTTTTATCATCGCTCACTTCCAGTACCAGATTTAGAACCTGGTCGCCGAAATGGGCGCGGATTTCATCAGGGGTTGCGTCCGTATCTTCAATGGTGTCATGAAGAATCGCGGCGATGATCGCGGCTTCGTCGTGAACCCGGCCGATGGTCCATAAAATGTTGGCAACTTCTATCGGATGATTGATATACGGTGAGGCGGCCGAGTCTTTTCTTCTTTGATGACGATGTTTTGTTGCTGAGAAATGCAGAGCTTTTAACAACAAACTTAAATCGTTTTTCATCTGCGCCTCCTCCTGTATTTTTCATATCACAGTCAGGGTTTGGCAGGCAAATGGTTATCAGCGGCCCGTTTGAGATTATTGCGGATATGTGCTAAAGATTTCCGATATTTCAAATGTCAGAGGGAGTGTGGTTATTTACGATCATGCCGGATAAAAGTAAAATACTGTTTGAAAAACCCGATATTGCTCTTTTAAGCAAAGACCATGCTGTTTTTGATATGCATTTCCATACCTGCCACACCGACGGCCGCGACACCGTGCAGACGATTGCCTCCCGGGCAAGCGCCCTGGGGATCGGCATCGCCATTACCGATCATAATGATATCCGGGGTGCTTTGGAAATGGATAAACACAAAGGTGTGGCGAGTATTCCCGGTATAGAAATTACGTCCCGGGAAGGTACGCACATTCTGGTGTATTTTGAGCAGGTCCCGCATTTGAAAAAATTCTATTCCAAATATATCAAGCCGCTGCTGGGTTTCGATGTCATGAGTTCAACCCGTCTGAGCATGGAAGAGATTGTCCATTGTGCAAAGCTTTTTCCTTCCGTCACGATATTTCCCCATCCATACTGTGTGGCCTATACCGGTATTTGCAATCTGAATTTTGAACAGCATCGTCTGGAACGACTTCTGGAATCCGTGGACGGCGTGGAGGTCATCAATGCCGAAAATGTTCATCGATGGAATCTGAAGTGCGCGCTTCTGGGAGCAAGGCTGGGAAAATCGATCACCGGAGGCAGCGACGGACATTCGCTTTACCACATGGGCAAGGTTGTGACCTATGCGGCCTGTGAAAAATCAGGTCCCGCCATGCTGGATGCCGTCAGGAACGGCCAAGTGAAAGTGATGGGGAAGGAAATCAACCTGTTTCGGAAAATGGCCTCCAGCGGATCCAAACTTAATACCCATCCCGCGGCCTATCCGGGCCGACTGGGAAAAAACATCCGCTACAGCTACCGGGTGATTCATGTGAAATCCACCCTGATCAGACAGCGGTTGAGCTTGCGTTTCTACCGAAAGGGAAACAACCCGCTTTTCTTTTTTTAGAAGGGGTAATCATTCAGGAGGCACACCATGTTAGACAAACTGTATGCCGATTTTCCCAGGCTGATCTTTCTGTTCCTGATGGGGATCGTTATTCTCTTATTCGGATATGTTTTGAAGCCTTTCTTCTTTGCGATCTTCTGGGCGGTTTTGCTGTCAGCGGTTTTTGCTCCGCTCAATGGCTGGCTGCGCCGGAAGCTGGTTAACCGTAATCTGTGTGCCGTCCTTACACTGGGTGCCGTATTAGTCACGCTGATTTTGCCGGTTGGATTTATTCTTGCCTTGCTGGTCGGCGAAACGATCGATCTTTACCAATCGATCCATTCCAACGGCAATTCCTGGATGAATTCAATTACCGGTATTTTCAATGCCGTCATCAGTCATCCGCTGCTCTCGCGCTTTAACCTGGACCAGCAATTTATGACTGACAAATCCGTCGAACTCCTAAAGGCGGCGACGGAGTTCCTGTTTAAAAACCTGTCGGTTCTCACACAAAACACGCTTCTTTTCTTCGTTCAGTTTGCCGTGATGATCTATTGCCTTTTTTACTTTCTGCGTGACGGAGATCATCTGATCGATATCATTGCGCAGTATATGCCTGTTGAAGAGCGACACATTAATACCTTCATTTCCGAGTTTCTCGTCACGTCCAAGGCCACGCTGAAGGTTACCTTTGTCATCGGCGGCATTCAGGGTCTCCTGGGCGGCTTAATTTTTTATGTGACAGGTATCGAACGGGTTCTCGTATGGGGAGTGCTGATGATCGGATTCTCGATTGTGCCGGCTCTCGGCAGCGCGGTTATCTGGGCGCCGGCCGGCATCATCATGCTGCTTCTGGGGCACATCTGGCAGGGAATTACCATCCTGGTTTTTGGAGCTGTTGTGATCAGCATGGTCGATAATCTTCTGCGGCCCGTTTTATTGGGCAGTGATATCCAAATGCATCCCCTGCTGATCTTCCTGTCCACGCTGGGAGGCATCGCCGTTTTCGGGTTTTCGGGATTTGTCCTGGGGCCTGTGATCGCTTCATTTTTCCTGGCTGCCTGGAAATTATTGCCGGAACTCTATCGTCGGGAAGACAGACTGAAGGCGGAGCAGAGTGATTAGGGCTTGATTAAAAATCGCCACAGGGCATCGCGGTCTTTTGGGTTGGCGTAATGAATGCCGATTCGGGGCGTGGCAATAATCCTGTCCGCCTGCAGATCCCGATCCTTTTCAACCCAGAGCTCTGCGCCCTTTGTTAAGTCCCAGCCGTTGTATGCCTTGTCGATGTTTAACGCCTGACAAAGCTTGGCCGGGCCGTTGGTCAGGTATTTCCCCTGTCGTTTTCGGCGTGTCTGCATTTCAGCAAGTCCTGAAAGCGGTTCAATCGCCCGGATCAGCACCGCGCAGGGATTGCCTTCCTCCTCCGTCACCAGGTTCAACAGATAATGCATGCCATATGTAAAATAGACATAAGCGAGGCCCGGTTGACCGAACATCACGGCATTACGCAAGGTCCGGCCGCGATAAGCGTGACAGGCGCTGTCGTTTGTTCCACAATAGGCTTCCGTCTCAACAATGATTCCGGACAGCTCCCTGCCATTCACATACCGGACCAATTTTTTCCCCAGAAGGTCATATGCAACCTCCAGGGTGGGACGATTATAAAATCTTCTGTTCAGGATTGTCATAAATTATTTCAACCAGATGCCGCATAATTTCAACTTGACATCGTTTGTTCTTCGTTTTAATAACTTTGCACCATGAAGCAGTATAATGTCAACTTCAGCGTGCAGAAAGCATGACTTCCTTCGTGCGAAGAGCAGTTCGCAGTGCAAAGTAGATTACACGTTAAAACAATCAACAAGGGGCGAGCGCATCGCTGTTCTCAGTATAAATAACAAATGATTTCATTCTCCCGCAACGGAGATGAAAATAATGTTTCGATGGCATGGATTGTGCTTTTACGCGGGCAGTCGTAAAAACAATGCGTTTTTAAAATGGTCTGGGAGATAAACATGAGCGAAATGAAAGGCACTGTAACTGTCTTTCCGGGACAGGGATCACAAAGACAGGGGATGGGAAAAGATTTTTATGATCAGATTCCTGTTTGCCGTCAAACCTACGATGAGGCATCCGACGCTTTGGGCTTCGATGTTGCTGCGATTTGTTTTAATGAAGATGACAGGTTGAATCTCACCGAATACACGCAGCCCTGCATCGTGACCACCGAAGTGGCCATGTTCCGGGGACTCAAGGAAAAATATGGATTTGAAGCCGATTATTTCGGCGGCCATTCGCTGGGTGAGTTCACGGCGCTGGTTGCGGTGGGCGTTATCCCTTTTGCCGACACGGTGCAGATTGTTCGCGAGCGCGGAAAATTGATGCAGGAAGCCGTTCCGGTCGGTGTCGGCTCCATGGCCGCGGTCATATCGGAAGGAATCGACGTTCAGGTGCTCGCGGCCAGACTTGCGGATTTGCCGATTGACGTTGCCAATATCAATTCCGCCAATCAGGTCGTCATTTCCGGTGAAGCTGCCGCCCTGCCCGAGGCGGAAAATCGCTGCAGCGAATTATTTCAGGCGCCTAAAACATACCGGTTTGTGAAGCTCAATGTCAGTGCGCCCTTTCATAGCCGTTTCATGAAAAAGATTGAAGAGCCTTTTGCCGGGGTGTTGAAGCAGTTCAGCGGATCGTTTAATGGACAAAATGCTTCCCGGGTGACATCCAACTATCAGGGATCGTTTCACGCCGCGTCTGTGGACGCTGTAATCGTTAACCTGGTGAGTCAGCTTTCCAACTCCGTGCGGTGGCGCGACAACATGCAGGCTCTGGCCCAGCGCGCAAAACGAATTTATGAAATTGGTCCGGGACGGCCGCTGCGGGATTTTTTCAAAAGTCTCGGTATGGACTGCGAGTCGATCACGGGTCTTTCCGCGGCTGAGAAAATTTTTGCCGCGAGATAAACCAAAGATTATTTTACAT
>CAZDYR010000152.1:0-6210 GCA_964509625.1 uncultured Smithella sp.
AATAAAATCCGTGTGCGGCTCCGGCAGGTAAAACAATTTCTGCATGCCGTCGCCGATGCCCTGCCCGAACACGCCGCCCGATCCGAATGAAATCATGGACTGGATCAGTTGGAAACCGGTGTTGTCCGCGTCTTTCCAGGGGTCCAGAAACGCCGTCAGGCGCGCCATCCGGTAGCCCTTGTGCATGATCAGCCAGGCGCCAATCGGAATAAAGGCCGCGCCCAGAAAGACCAGATGGGAAATCCGGGAACCGGCCAGAGACAGCATTAAAAGCAGAATGGACGCAATAATAACAACCGTTCCGAAATCCGGCTGAAGAATGATCAACCCCATGATGACGGCCGTGACCGACAGGGGGATAAAAACCCCCCGGCTGAATTTCTTGAGATGGTGCACTTTTCGGGTCAGAAGATGCGCCAGGAAAACAACCATCGCCACCTTCACCAGTTCGGTCACCTGAAATGAAAAGATACCCATATTGAGCCAGCGGGTCGCGCCGCCTCTTTTAATGCCGATATAGGGAACAAAGAGCGCGAGCAGCAAAACAATGGAAACGATCACGCCGGGATAGGCGACTTTCTTCAACTGCTCATAGGGAATCCGGGTCATCACGATCATCAGCACCAAACCGGCAAAAACAAAAAATAAATGCTTCTTAAGGAAAAATTGCGCGTCCTTGAATTTTTCCATCGCCAGAATGGAACTGGATGAATAAATCATGGCCGTTCCCACGGTTACGAGAATTAACGTCACCAGGAGCAGAATCATATCCGGCGTATTGGTTTCTTTTTTATGAGCCGCTTCCATTTAAAGATTCCTGACCACTTCCTTAAAGTAATTTCCCCGTTCCTTATAATTGGCAAATTCATCAAAACTCGCGCATCCCGGAGACAGGAGCACGACATCTCCGGGCCGCGCGTCACGATAAGCCCGGAGGACGGCCGCTTTGAGCGTTGCTTCTTTGTCGATGATCGTTTTCCCGCCCAGTTGCGGTTCAATGCGTTCGCGCGCTTCGCCAAACAAGACGATCCGTTTTGCTTTTGACGGCAGAAGCTTTTGCAGTGCGTCAAAATTTCCGTCTTTATCCCGGCCGCCCAATAGCAGAATAACCGGCGTGGAAAAGGTTTCCAGCGCCCGGAGGACGGCGTCCACATTGGTGCCCTTGGAATCATCATAAAACGTGACCGAATTCTTTTGACCGGCAAATTCGATGCGATGCGGCAAGCCTCGAAAATCGGACACGGCCTCTGTGATGCTTTGCGGAGAACACCCGCAGAAACGCGCCATGACCACCGCCGCCATGACGTTTTCCACATTATGCGATCCGGGAAGGTGGATCATACCCGATGGATAACGCTCTTCACTTCCATCCGGCTTGTTGTAGATGATGGCGTCCTCTTTCAGGAATATCCCGGGACGAAGCGGCCGGCGCGAACTGAACCGGACGATCTGCGCCTGAATGAACGGTTCCAGTCCTTCCTGTGTTTCATCTTCCGCGTTCAGAACAGCCAGATCGTTTTGACGCTGATGTTCAAATATGCCGGCTTTCACGCGACGGTATTCTTCAAATGAGCCGTGATAATTGACATGATCACAGGTAATATTCAGCAGGGCGGCGCCATGCGGACGGAATGTTTTGATCCACTGAAGCTGAAAACTGCTGATTTCCGCGACAACAATATCATCGGTCTGCGGGGACGCGGCATATTCTGCCAGCGGATTGCCGATGTTCCCGCCGACAAACACTTTTTTGCCGGCATGCGCCAGGATCCGGCCCAAAAGTGTCGTGGTGGTTGTTTTACCGTTGGTGCCGGTCACGGCCATCATCGGCGCCCTGATAAAGCGGTAGGCGAGTTCGATCTCGCTGATAATCGGTATCTTCCTTTTTTGCGCGGCGGCCAGAATATCATTGAAGGGAGGAACCCCCGGCGACGGCACCACCAGGTCAACGCCGTCGAGCAGTGACGCGTCATAAACCCCCACGTTCAACCAGGGTTGACCCGCCAGTTGATCAAATCCGTCTCCCCATTCGCGCGGGGGTTTTTCATCGACGGCCACAACGGCCGCGCCGAGCCTTCCGAGAAACGCCGCGGAGGCGATGCCCGTTTTACCCATGCCGATGACGGCTATTTTCTTTCCCGCGAATTCCATTTTTCCTCTACCGCAGCTTCAACGTACTGATGGCCAAAAGCGCCAGCAGAATTGAAATGATCCAGAACCGGACAATCACTTTCGGTTCCGCCCAGCCCTTCAGCTCAAAATGATGATGAATCGGCGCCATCCTGAAAATCCGCTTGCCGCCGGTCAGCTTGAAATAACCAACCTGGAAAATGACGGAAAAAGTTTCCATGACAAAGATGCCGCCGACAATCGCCAGCAGGATTTCCTGTTTGGTAATAACGGCCACCGTTCCCAGCGCGCCGCCCATCGAGAGCGATCCGACATCGCCCATGAAAATTTCCGCCGGATAAGCGTTAAACCATAAAAAGCCAAGCGCGGCGCCCATAAAAGCCCCGCAGAATATCGCCAATTCCCCCGCGCCGGGAACATAGGGAATCTGCAGATAACCGGCCACTTTCACGTTACCGGCGAAATAGGCGAACAGCAGATACGTTACGAAACAGATGCCCGCGGGACCCGTCGCCAGGCCATCCAGACCGTCCGTTAAATTCACGGCATTGGCGGCGCCCACGATAATAAAAGCGCAAAGTAAAATGTAACCCCAGCCGATATTGGGTAAAACCGTTTTAAAAAACGGAATCGTGATCTGCGTATTGAAGCCGGGTTTGAAATACAAAATAACACCGACAAACAAAGCAATGATGATTTCCGCGGCAAGCCTTTTTTTCCCGGAAACGCCGCGGGAGCTCTTACCGGCTAGCTTCCAGTAATCATCCAAAAAGCCGATCAGCCCGAACCCGACCGTGACCAGCAGCGCCAGCCAGACGTAAGCGACGGAAAGATTGGCCCATAACAGTGTGGAAATAACCACCGCGAAGATGATGAGCACGCCCCCCATCGTGGGCGTCCCTTTCTTGACCAGATGCGTTTGCGGTCCGTCTTCGCGTATCTGCTGATCGATTTGCAGATTCTGCAGTTTGCCAATGAACCAGCGGCCCAGAAACAGACAAATCAGCAGCGCCGTAATCGAGGCAAAAATGGTCCTGAACGTGATGTAACGAAACACGTTAAACGATGAAAACATCGTGTGCAAAGGATATAGAAATTCGTAAATCATATATGGGTTCCCTGTCTGCGTTCGGTTTCGCCGGTACCGAAATCCTCGCAAATTCTCGCCACGATCCTGTCCATCTTCATCCGGCGGGATCCTTTGACCAGAATCCAGTCCCCTTTGCGCAATTGTTTTTTCAAATAGGCCACGGGTTCTTCAAGATTATTCAAAAAAATAATCTGCTCACGCGTCAGTCCGCCCTCCAGCGCCCCTGTCGCCGTCACGTCGGCAAAATCTCCCTGAAGAAAAACAGCCGTTACGCCGATTGTCGCCAGCAGCATCCCGACCCGGCGACGCATCTCGCGGGCGGCATCACCCAATTCAAGCATGTCGCCTAAAAAAACGAACGCTTTATGCGCATTCTTTAAATCCTTCAGCGTCAGAAGCGCCTCCCGCACGGATGCGGGGTTGGCGTTGTAGGCGTCGTTGATCAAATAACCGCCGTTTTGAAGTTTAATAATTTCCATACGGCCACTCACCGCGGCAAACATCGCAAGCCCCATCTGAATGGATTCGTAACGGATTCCGCAGGCGAGGGCCGTTGCCGCCGCCGCCATCGCGTTATAAATATTATGGATGCCGGCAACTTTCATGTCCACCTTGAAGGCACGACCGCCCATCAGGAGGTTGAAACCGGTGCCCCGGGCGCCGTTTTTTCGAATATCATTCACGCTGACATCCGCTCCGGCTCTCATGCTGAATGTGACACGGCGGCCGGGCCATCGATCCGCCGCATGGCATACCGCTTCGTCGTCAAGATTGACAACCGCGATTCCCGAAGGACTCATATTAAAAAACAAATCGCCTTTTTCTTCGCGCACAGTCTCGACCGAACCGAATCCGGCCAGATGGGCGGGACCGATATTCGTGATAAGACCGATATCCGGAGAGGCAATCTGCGTCAGCCTTTTGATTTCGCCGCGCGTGTTGGTCCCCATTTCCAGGACGGCGACTTCATGCCCGGGCGTCATGCGGAAAATGGTTTGCGGCAACCCGATCAGGTTATTTAAATTTCCTTCCGTCTTCAGAACCTTTCTTTCCTGCTTAAGAATGCCGGACAGCATCTCCTTGGTGGTTGTCTTGCCTGACGACCCGGTCAGCCCGATAACAGGAATTGAAAAACGCCGGCGGTAGGCATGGGCCAGGTCTCCCAGCGCCCGCAGGGTATCGGCCACTTCGATCACGGCCCCGCGCCCGGGCGGCTTTTCCAAATCGATCTGACAAGGCTCGGAGACCACAACGCCGGCGGCGCCGGCCTCCAGCGCCGGCCGGACAAAAACATGACCATCAAAATTTTCTCCCTTCAGAGCGATAAAAAGATTACCGGGCTCTATGCGCCTGGAGTCGGTGGACACGCCGCAAACCTGATTGTCGCCGTTTCCGGCAGTCAGGCGCCCGCCCGTCGCGGTCAGCACTTCAGACAGAAAAAATACGGGAGATCCTTCTTTCGCTTCCTTGGAAAACTTTGCCCGCAGAGCCTGCGCCGCGACAACCCGATCGTCAAACGGTCTTTTCTCCTTGCCTACGATCTGATAATCTTCATGTCCTTTTCCCGCGATCAGCACAATATCCTCAGCGCCGGCCAGGTTGATCGCGGAAACAATAGCGGTTTCCCGGTCGGCAATGACCGCATAGGCGTGTCCGTCTTTTTCAAACTGCGGATGATCCGATGACGTTTTTTTGATTTTCTGTTTGTCGATCCCCGCTTCAATTTCACTGATAATCGCCAGCGGCTCTTCCTGACGCGGATTATCGGATGTGACGATGGTTAATTCACTGTGGCGGGTCGCCGTCTCTCCCATCAATGGCCTCTTGGCCCGGTCGCGGTTACCACCGCAGCCGAAAACCGTCAATATCCTTTTTTGCTTCAGCTTCTCCAGATTCTGCAGCACCTGTTTTAACGCGTCCGGTTTGTGGGCGTAATCGACGAAAACATAAATCCCGGAGGATGAATCGATCTTTTCGAGACGACCCGGCACGCACGACAAACCGGCAATCCCGGCTGTAATTGCCGCGGGCGTAACGCCGAGAGCAGACGCGGCGGCGCTCGCGGCAAGGATATTGGACAAGTTAAACCGGCCGATCAGCCCCGAGGTTATGGTCATCTTCTTCCCGGCAAGACGGATGTCGGCCCTGATGCCGCTCAGGGTTATCTCCTCCTGCTCAACCGTCATCTCCGCCTTTTCTTCCAGGCCATACGCCGCAGCGGGTATCGGGATTTCGTCAAGCAGTCTGCGGCCCCACACATCATCCGCGTTCAGGACGGCCTTCCGGGGATGGTTTTTTTTGCTTTGCGGCAGGATTTCGGTAAATAATCTCTTTTTGGCCTGGAAATAATCTTCCATGTCCTTGTGGTAATCCAGATGCTCCGGACTGAGATTGGTAAAGATACCCAGGTCAAAATCGCAGTCATCCACTCTTCTTAAAGCCAGCGCATGCGACGACACTTCAGCGATTACATGCGTGACGCCGGAGTCCGCCATCTCGCGCAGGATCTTTTGCATATCATACGATTCCGGCGTGGTGTTCGGCGCAGGCAATACCTTGTCGTTATAACGGTAATTGACCGTCCCCAGGACGCCACAGTTAAAACCGGCGGCTTTCAGGATCGATTCCAGCAGATACGAAACAGTAGTCTTTCCACTGGTTCCCGTCACACCGATAAGCGTCAGTCGGGAAGACGGATCCCCGAAGTAATTTCGCGCGATCATGCCCAGCGCGCGGCGGCTGTCGGCGACTTTGATCGCGGCAACGCCTTCCGGCACGGTAAGGTCTTTTTGATGAACGATAAAACGGGCGCCGCGATCGAGCGCCTGCCTGATAAAATCGTGGCCGTCATGGACAAGTCCCGGGATGGCGACAAAAAGAGAATGGCTGACACACTGATCGGCGGCATAACAGATCGATGAGACAACGCCGCTTTGTTCCGTCGTCTCATCGATCGTTTCTATTCCTTTGAGCAGTTGCCGCAGTTCCAT